>NZ_LARE01000079.1:0-10697 GCF_000980245.1 Odoribacter sp. N15.MGS-14 | reverse complement strand
ACCGAATTAATGAGTAATTACGGACCGATCTGCGAACTATGGTTTGACGGAGGCTGGGACAAACCGGCCCAAGCCTGGGATATTCCCCGCCTGTACAAGCTGGTAAAAAAACTACAACCTCATTGTGCCATTTCCACCAACCAAACTATTGCCTATCGGGAAAACTCGAACGAGATCGTACCTGTAGAACTTCAAACGACAGACAATCGCTACTATTGCCAATATTTTCCATCGGATTTCAGGTTGTGGGACCCCAAAATTGCCAGTTCATCCGATAAAAAACAGTACCTGTATCAAGGGAAATCATATTATCTGCCTTTTGAACACACGATATGTCTGAGCAGTGAATGGAACTGGTTTCAAAAGTCTACCCCTATAGCCCCCCGGGAACTGGACGAGCTGGAAGAATTGTTTTATTGGTGTACCGCCAATCAGAATACCCTGGTTTTAAATGTCGCTCCCGATGCAACAGGCCGGATCAAAGAAAACGAAGCCAATCAGATTATTGCCTTGAAAAACAGGTTAAATCTGCGGAAAAACAAACCTTTTCCGACCAATGGGAAAACGGTCTCTCTGCAACAAGAAGCCAATGTCAACTCGGTTTGGAACAATCAAATCCAGGAATACGGCCCACAAAATGTCGTCGATGGCGGATTACAAACCCGTTGGGCCAGCCAGATCGATTGTCCGGAGCTGATTATAAAATTAAATGAACGGGATAAATTCAACAAAATTTCCATTTTTGAATACCGGGATGGCTTGCAAAACCGGATTCAAGCCTATACAATCGACATCTGGCAAGACAACCGGTGGACAACCCTTTACCTGTCTCAAAGTCCGATGGGAGCCTGTAAAGTGATCCATCTCCCTCAAACTTACCAAACCAGTCAGATTCGCTTGAAAGTACTGGCAGCTAGTGCCCCTCCTTCGATTTACGAATTCAGTGTTATACACAAAGAATAAGCCGGAAACAAAAAAGCAGTTATCTTTCGAATAACTGCTTTGTAGTTAAGGGGTGGAAGATCGGGCTCGAACCGACGACCTTCGGAACCACAATCCGACGCTCTAACCGACTGAGCTACATCCACCATTTTGCTTTTGCGCTTGCAAAGATAAGGAGAATCTGTTATTCTGCAAACAAAATATCAAAAAAAATGTCTAAAATTCAGTTTTAGTCGTTCCATCCAAAACAATAAACTTGCATTCAAGTATTTACCGAGGAGGGATTTCTATATTTCCAGCTTCAATCTCACGGGCGGCATACTCCAACTGTTCGTACCATTCTTCACCATACCGAGCGATCAAAGCCTGTTTTAAAAAACGATACAACGGCATACCTGCTTGCTCACCTTTTAGCCGGGCACATCCGCAAATATCCCAACGGTTGTAATTCAGTGCTTCAAATCCTTCGTATTTTGTCACCCGGATCGGATATAAATGACAAGAAATCGGTTTACGAAAATCACACTTCCCCTCAGACCAAGCTTTTTCGATCGCACACCAACAACTTCCTTTTTCTTCTATGGCATAAGCACATTCTCCCCCTTGAATCAATGGAGTCACCAAATCCCCCTCCTGATCGATCACCGAGAAACCTTGTTCCTCAACAGCTGCAATCCCTTCGGGTTTCATATAAGCCCGGATATTTTCATAGTTCGTCTCGATCCGCACCGGTTCATCCTCTTCCAAAGGGGCCCCCGAATCTCCTTCGACACAACATATTCCCCTGCACTGCGCTAAATCACAACAAAACTTTTTTACAAAAATATCGAAACTTACGATTGTATCCTCTATCTGTATCATAGTCGAAAACCGACAACTATATGGTTTTGTTTATCATGTTCATAAAGTCTGCAAAGTTTACAAACTTGACAGACTTTATAAATCATTTATCCCTGTTATTTTATCAAGCTTTTTCCGGTCATTTCTGCAGGCTGGGCAACTCCCATAATCTGCAGGATGGTTGGAGCGACATCAGCCAAAACGCCGTTATTCAAAGTCTTTCCCTTTTCGTCGGTCACCCAAATGCAAGGCACCGGATTCAGCGAATGAGCCGTATTCGGAGTACCGTCGGGATTGACAGCATTGTCGGCATTTCCATGATCGGCAATAATCAATACATCGTAACCATTGGCCTGAGCGGCAGTCACGACCTTTTCGACGCAACGGTCGACCGTTGCTACTGCCTTTTGGATCGCTGCATACACACCGGTATGTCCCACCATATCTCCGTTAGCGAAATTCAGGCAGACAAAATCAGCTGATTTGGCATTCAATTGCTCTACTAATTTTTCCGCCACTTCAGGAGCCGACATCTCGGGTTGTAAATCATAGGTAGCCACTTTCGGCGAAGGCACCAAAATCCGGCTTTCACCTTCAAACTGCGCTTCACGTCCTCCGTTGAAGAAGAAAGTCACATGAGCATATTTCTCTGTCTCGGCAATCCGCAACTGTTTCAAACCGGCCTTACTGATCACCTCTCCCAAGGTATTCTCTACATTCTCTTTATTAAACAGAATATGCAGACCTTCAAAAGTAGCGTCGTAAGGAGTCATACAACAATAATACAAAGGCATCTTCTTCATCTGCTGTTCGGGGATATCCCGTTGGGTCAAAGCAATAGTCAATTCTTTGGCGCGGTCGTTACGGT
The DNA here is from genome assembly GCF_000980245.1 of Odoribacter sp. N15.MGS-14. Classification (NCBI taxonomy): domain Bacteria; kingdom Pseudomonadati; phylum Bacteroidota; class Bacteroidia; order Bacteroidales; family Odoribacteraceae; genus Odoribacter; species Odoribacter sp. N15.MGS-14. The sequence goes on along the minus strand of NZ_LARE01000079.1, from coordinate 8,047 downwards.
AGTTGAAGAAAATCACCATATCACCCGGTTCGATCACACCCACAGGCCGATGGTCGCTTCCGACATGTACGATCGGTTTGATAAATTCATCGGTAATCCCTTCGTCATAAGACTGTTGGATACTTACCTCCACATGCTGCGCAGGGGTACCGATTCCATTCACAATCAAATCATAGGCTTCCTTTACACGCTCCCAACGATTATCCCGATCCATAGCATAATAACGACCGATGACAGAAGCGATCCGTCCGGTCGATTTGTCCATATGAGCCTTCAATTCTCTTATGAATCCCAGTCCGCTCTTCGGATCGGTATCCCGGCCATCCATAAAACAGTGAACAAAAGTTTTGGCTATTCCAAATTCTTTAGATACATCACATAGTTTCTTCAGATGCTCCAAAGAGCTGTGTACTCCACCATCCGATACCAAGCCCATAAAATGTACTTGTTTTTTATTGTCACGGGCATAAGTAAAAGCCTTCACGATCTCGGAATTCTGCATAATCGAATTATCCCGGCATGCTTTGTTGATCCGTACCAAATCCTGATTCACCACCCGTCCGGCACCGATATTCAAATGGCCGACTTCAGAATTACCCATCTGGCCATCCGGCAAACCGACATTTTCTCCACAAGTCAGTAATTGAGCATGCGGATATTTTTCCGACAATGAATTCATAAAGGGAGTCGGGGTATTAAAAATAGCATCCGTCTTGTCATGCTTCCCGATTCCCCAACCGTCTAAAATCATCAATAATACTTTATTCATATCTGTTTTTATTTATTGTTATTGCTTAAAATCACCACAATCATTTGTTTACAAAGTTAATTTATTATCCCGACTTTCTCCCGAAAGTACCGATTTTTAGCGGGATAATTTTTACGGAAACGTTTTTATCGTCATCCCGGCGATTCAAATTTTTTCAAACGATTTATATTCAAAAACGCCCTAATCTTTGTAAGGTACTATCCCAAACAAATATTTATAAAAAATTTAGTACTATGTATTGCATAATACTATATTAATCCATATATTTGTTCCGTAAAACCAAAGAAGAGGCGCTTATGAACATAGAAAACACACAGGCTCAAATGCGGAAGGGGATACTCGAGTACTGCATTTTACTGATCATCGCCCGGAACGACGCCTACGTCCAGGACATCATCAATAAGCTGAGAGCTTCGAAAATGCTGGTGGTAGAAGGTACCGTTTATCCTCTACTCACCCGATTAAAGAACACCGGATTGCTGGCCTATCGCTGGGAAGAATCGACACAGGGCCCTCCCCGGAAATATTACAACATCACCGAACAAGGACGTCAATTCCTGCAAGCCCTGGAAACTTCGTGGGAAGAACTGACGACAGCTATCGAAATCCTAAAAGCACCACATACACCTCAATAACAAACATCATGAAAAAAACATACAACATCAATCTCAACGGTCAGGTATTTTGTATCGACGACGATGCTTGTCTGAAACTCCAATCTTACATAGACACCCTGGAAAGTCATTATCTGAAAGAAGAAGACGGCCGGGAAATCATGGCCGATATCGAAAGCCGGATCGCCGAATTACTGAAAGAAGTGCTCGGGAAAGGATACAAACAAGTGGTTACCATGGAAGATATCGACCAAATCATTCGGATCATGGGTAGTCCTGACGTAATCATCGACGAAGATACGGACAAGAGCACAGAACCGATAAAACGGAAACTATACCGGGATACCGACGAATCTGTTCTGGGGGGCGTAGCTTCAGGAATAGCAGCTTATTTCGATATTTCGGTGGTATGGATAAGAATTGCTTTTGTCTTGTTAGCGTTTTTCTACGGAGTAACGATCCTAGCTTATATTATCCTTTGGATCGCCACACCTGCAGCTGTGACTGCCAGACAAAAAATGGAAATGAAAGGAGAAAAAATCAATGTTTCCAATATCGAGAAAAATATCCGGGATACCTATGACGATCTAAAAAAAAACTCTGGTATTCAAAAATTCTTCACCGGAATAGAAAACGGTGCTAAAACCTGTTTTCAGACACTGAACACTATTTTAAGGAAATGCCTTAAGATCGTGTTCAGTGTGTTGTCTGTCGTGGGATTGCTGGCAGGAACCTTTCTGTTTATCCTGGTTTTCTGGTGTCTGCTGTATCCCGAAAGTGTTACAAATTTCAGCATTTATCATATTCTATGCAGCTCCATATCGTCAGAGCTATTACTGACTTTGAAAATCATCCTTTTACTCACCCTGAATATCCCTTTACTACTGATCATCTATATCTCGGCCCGTTATCTATTCCAGTTCAACTGGAATAAGATTTTCCTTCTAACGGCAATCGGTTGTTGGTTTCTTGCCGGATTCGCAGGTATCATCATCACGATACAGCAAAGTCTGAGCTATAGTGATGTCACAGAAGAAACGGAGGGCCATTCTTTTATCACCGCCGACACGACCTCGCATAAATACCTGTTGAAGATCGATGATCTGCCTCAGGTCAGCGAGAATAGTAACATCATCCATACAAACAGATATTTTGCAAATATACTGGCATTCGACAGTATTCCCCCCAAAGAGATCTATCTCAAAACTTTTATCCGTACAATTCCAAGTACGTTTTCCCGGCCTTCCCTGACGATTCAGAAAAAAATCAGAGGTATCCGTACCCCGGATCATTTCAGGCCATTGAATACCATCCGATACCATTGGGAACAAAATGGAAACGAACTGACCCTGGACAATTATTTCAAAATACAACCCCCTCATTGGAAAGGGCAGGAAGTAGAGGTCACTATCCGGATTCCTGAAGGAGATACCCTGGTCATCCAGGGAAGTAATAAAATAAGAAATAATATCATTCATTCCTGTATTCCTTTCCAGGGATATAAGAAAAATTATACCACTGTCATGAAAAACGGAGTGTTGGAGATAGTGAAATGAAATAATTTTCTCACTGATTTTAACCGATGAATGGGGGGGGAACCAAAAGTCCGGAAACCGACTTTCGGCCCCTCATTTATAATAAACGAAATTTCGTCTTGTTTGTCCAGGTGAGCTTCAATAAATCGGCACCTTCCCAAATTCCCACCCCCTGATACTCTTCTCCTCCCCGACGGTAGATCTCGTCCAACCAGGGTAAAAGCAAATCTCCTTCTTCAAGTCTTTCCTGATAAGCCGCCACATAAGCCGCCACAATCAATCCACCATAAAACTCCAACCCTTGTATTTCACGAATTCGTCCTCCTGTATCGACCACATCTTTCACCCGTCCTTGTTCAAGAATCACATATCCATTCTTCACCAATGGAAATCCCGGCAAACAGATATAATTAGCAGCAATCTTTCTCATCAAACGGTATTTATCGTCTTCGCAAACTTTGTTTCAGCCTTTTCTCCGTTTCCCGGGAAACATAAGGCCGATAAAGATAAGTACCCCAGGCTTCCCCTCCCATTTCGTCCAATTCTACCAATTTTTCCTTTTTAGCGGGAGGAGTTTTTTTACCTTTCACCGGTTTGATATATTTTGCCGGAGGCATCGTATCCAGGAAAGTTATCACCAGCCGGTTATACACCGAATCGGCATATTGCGACCAATTGTAACTACGTTTTAACGTATCGAAATCGACCACCAGATCTCTCACCCGCAAGGTATCGTTACCGTCGGCAGAAAGAAAATACGAACGAATCCGCCGGTTTTGGGTATTCTGGAGAGAATCGAAATGAATCGTCGTTCCGAATTTATATAATCCCGGAACAATACTATCGACAGTTATCGTGAAAACACTATCCAATTTTAAGGTATCCACCAACGGAAAATAGTTGACAGAATCTTTCGACTTCAACTCATTGAGTACTTTTTCAATAGCTGTGAGTTGCCGGTGTATACTATCGATAACCACATCATACATCTTCGAAAACAGGACCGTCTGAGCCGAATAATAATATAAACAAGAGTCGAATTCCGCTTTGTCGATATGATATTTCCGGAATACATCGTTGTAATATTCATAATTTTTCAGTTCATTATATCCCTGCCCTATTCCCCGGTACACCGACAAGGTTCCGTCGACTTTATGCAAATCGATCAGCAGGTTTGTGAACTGCTCTTTATTCAAAGGTACCTTTTTAGATTCACAACCTCCAATGACTCCCCCCACACACGCCATGATGATTAGTATTCCTTTCCGGATAAATGATATCATAAATCTTTTTTTATAAGCTTAAACAACTGAGAAGAAAAAATAAATTCATTCAGATACGGATTATCCGTATGTGCAATTTGCTCTTTCGAACCTTCCCATTCCTTGCGTCCTTCGTGAATAAACACGATTTTTTCCCCGATTTCGAAAACAGAATTCATATCGTGTGTATTGACGACCGTCGTCATATTATATTCGTGGGTAAGCTCACTGATCAAATTATCGATAACGATAGAAGTCAAAGGGTCCAAACCCGAGTTAGGTTCGTCACAGAACAAAAATTTCGGCTGCAGGACAATAGCCCGGGCGATAGCCACCCGTTTTTTCATACCTCCACTGATCTCCGAGGGATACAGATCTTCGGCTTTATTCAGTTCCACCCGATGCAGGCAAAAGAGTGCCCGTTCTCTTTTCTCCTCGTAGGAAAGATCGGAAAACAGGTTGAGGGGAAACATCACATTTTCCAATACCGTTTGTGAATCGAACAAAGCCCCTCCCTGAAACACCACTCCGATTTCTTCCCGCAAAGATTTGAGTTGTTTGGAATTCATCGTCGTCAAATCGCGGTCACCGTAATAAATATGACCGGTCGTAACCGAATGCAAGCCGATCAGGGATTTCAGCAAGACCGTTTTACCGGACCCACTTTTCCCGATGATCAGATTCACTTTACCGGCTTCGAAAGTGATATCGATGTCCGATAATACCTTCTTATTATCGAAAGATTTACCCAAAGCTTCAACACGTATCATTACAGCATAATTTGAGTTAATACCAGGTTAGCGGTCAATATAGCGATACTACTATCGACCACAGCTTTCGTCCCGGCTTTACCGACTTCCCGGGCTCCCCCCTGGACGTAATATCCATAAAAAGCAGGGATTGAGGTAAATATAAAAGCAAAGAACAAGGTCTTTACGATCGAATAGGTCACATAGTAAGGATTGAAGGAAAAATGAAGGCCATAAACAAAATCTTCAAAATTGACAACTCCACTGATCAATCCGGAAATGATTCCCCCTAAAATACCGATAAAAACACTGAAGATATAAAGGATCGGATTAATCACCAGAGAAGCTAAGATCTTCGGTCCCACCAAATAAGAAACCGAATTGACTCCCATGGTTTCCAAAGCTTCTATCTGCTCGGTAATCCTCATACTCCCGATCTCGGAAGCGATATTACTACCGATTTTACCGGCTAAAATCAAGCTGACGATCGTCGATGAAAATTCCAGCAACATCGTTTCCCGGGTCAGGTAACCGATCAAATACCGGGGCAATAAGGGACTCTGCATATTATAAGCAGTCTGCAAAGTCAGCACCGCTCCGATAAAAAAAGAAATAATCACTACTAAGACAATTGAATTCAAGCCTAACTTTTCAAATTCAACTATTACTTCTTTAGTATAGACACTTCTTTTTTCCGGACGGGAAAAGGCTTTTCTAATAAAAATAAGATAGCTACCCAGCTTATATAAAAACTTCATATTCCTGTCGGTTAAGAAAAACAAGGTAAAAATATAAATTATTCATGGATTTACGCGTTCCTACTCTCATAAAGTTCCTAAATCGGCTCAAATCCGGTACTGCAGCAGGGAATAAAATCTATATCAAGGAGAATCGGCGGAATAATTTCAGGATTCTGAAAAAAGTAGTATATTTGGTATATTATTTGAAAGCTATTTTAAAAAGAGGAACTTTAAATATACAACTACGAATGAATCCAAATTCCTACTGCTTAATTATGGCCGGGGGTATCGGAAACCGTTTCTGGCCGGTAAGTAACCGCCGTTGTCCCAAACAATTTTCTGATATCCTGCACTGTGGAAAGAGCTTTATCCGTCAAACTTACGAACGTATTTCCCAGATTTTCCCCAATCATCGTATTTTTATCATCACCGGAGAAGAATATGAAGATATCATCAAAAGGCAACTCCCGGAAATACCGGATTCCAATATATTGAAGGAACCTTATGTCAGAAACACCGCCCCTTGTATCGCTTATGCCGCTTATAAAATCAAAGGTCTGAATCCGGATGCGTATATCGTCACTATCCCTTCCGACCATTTTATCAGCAACGATCAGGCTTATTTGAACGACGTCCAGGAGGGGTTATCTTTTATCGAGAAACAAAAGGGACTGCTCACGATCGGCATCACTCCTACACGTGCCGAGACAGAATACGGATACATTCAGGTGAAATCGAAAGACAATACACAAAAAATATCACAGGTCAAGACTTTCACCGAAAAGCCCAACCAAGAACTGGCCAATATGTTTTTCGATTCCGATGAGTTTTTGTGGAATGCAGGTATTTTTATCTGGAGTGTTCAGGATATCATCCAGGAATTCAAGACCCATATGTTCGATCTGCACGCCCTTTTCAATACGGAATGTAAACTGAATACCCCGGCCGAACCTGCTTTCATCAAGAGTGTATACGGGCAATGCCACAATGTATCGATCGATGTCGGTATTATGGAAAAATCACAACATGTTTATGTATTAAAAGGGAATTTCGGCTGGTCGGACGTCGGTACCTGGCATGCTTTTCACGCCCTTTGTGATAAAGACGACCACAACAATGTCACCAATTCGGATAAAGTGGTGCTTAACGATTCGAACGACTGTATTGTGAACGTTCCTCCCCGAAAAAATGTCGTCGTTCAGGGCGTCGATAACCTGATCATTGCTGAAAAAGACAACTACCTGATGATTTGTCACCGCAAAGACGAAGATAAAATCAAACGCTTCGAAAAGTTTTTCCGTCATAAAAAATGAGGGTGACCACTTAAACTCAGATCGGTGAAGCCAGCATCCGATCCTAATGAATCAGCCTATCAGCTTCACCGATCTGAGTTCATTCACCTATTTCCGAACGGCCGCCTTATGCTAATATTCCCACAAGTCTTGTTCGTATTCGAAAATTTCATTTTTAATCCGGTCGGATTCCAGGACGGCATCGATACCCGTAGAGTAACTTTGAATCGAACGGTTGTTGTAAGGATTCGTTTCTTTTATGATCCTGGAGCTGAAATATCGTTTCAGAAAGACATCGTCCAGACTCAGGCGCAACGCATCGTTTTCAAAGTTATAAACCCCTTGTTTGGCAAATAAATCGCGAAATTCCCCATAATCGATCCAAAACAGCTGGGTTTTCAGGATACCGTCGGCATTTTCATCCTCCTTCGTGTATTCCCGGATCGGACACAGGGCAATAATCCGCACTTCCAAGCGGGAAGTCCGTTTATTAAAATACCACAGTTCCTTGATTTGCAGTCGTTTCACTTCAGAAGTCGTAATATCGTTAGAAACAGCAATATGTTCTAACTCACCTGTTTCAGGATTTCTCTTGGTCAAGGTATCGGTCGTTGCTCCGAACTTCTCTTTGATTTCGGCAAAAGTCATAGGAGTCTGCAACTCGTCATCCTGATAAGCCGTCTTAAAAGATTTTTCGATCCCCTGCATCATGACGTCGATCAAAGACATCCGCCCATCCAGCGGTTCCGTCGGATAGTAAAGCGGTAAGTTCATTTTTTCCCTCAATATCCCGCCATACGGTTTTACACCAGATGACATCGGCCGGTTCGACATAAGGAAGCGCAATCGGCGCCTTTTCCTGATTATCTTCGTTTTTTATAATGCTATCGAAAAAAGCCTTCGAATTCTGGGCTTCCGCATAAGATACCATCAACAAAAATGTACAAAAAACGATAATAATTTTAGTATTCATCATTCTCAAATTAAATTCGTCACTCGCTTCGACAGAGCCCTTTTTTATTCTATCCGGAAGGGGATAGATTGCAATTTCCGGGTAGTCCCATCCGGGCCTTTCACGACGATATT
>NZ_LARE01000078.1:10328-10899 GCF_000980245.1 Odoribacter sp. N15.MGS-14 | reverse complement strand
CGTACCTTCGATCAATACAGCAACCCCGGGTAACGGATTGCCATCTTCATCGATGACCTTTCCCGTAATTTTACGGCTTTGTACCTGAGGAACAGCTGTCTTGCCATTTGCCTGCCGGATGATAATAGCATTGTTTTCTTTCACAAACTGCAAATCGGTACCTTCAAGACATTTTTTCAGGATAGCATCGATCTGGCTATTCTGCATATCGATATCGATTCCTTTTACAGTAGCTATATCCGCACTACTATACAGAAATACAAATTTGGTTTGTTCTTTCAATTCCCAGATAATCTCTTCCAAAGAGGCATTTACTGCAGCAAACGTTTGTACCAACATACAGAAAACTAAAACGAACGTCAGTTTCATACGTAACAGAATTTGCGACCATCTTCCCCGATGAGGAAAATCATCTAACCGTTTTTTCTTCATACTTTTGTAATAGGTTAAGTTTAACTTATGTTATTATAGAGGACCGGAAAATGTTGGAGCAGGATCCGTTCCTTTATTTCTTATTTCCAACCAATAGTTATCGTATTCTTTTTCCGCACGATTTCAACCTTATCGGTCG
>NZ_LARE01000078.1:0-10321 GCF_000980245.1 Odoribacter sp. N15.MGS-14 | reverse complement strand
ATCATTTTCAGAATAGCGTCTATATGTTCATAGCGTCCTAAATTGGCGGACAATCGCCAATTTTTCACCGAAGGAGTTGCATAAAATACCTCAACCGAATACCAGCGTGCCAATGTACCCATCACTTCTTCCAACCGTTGATCTTTAAAGACAAATCGTCCTTCGATCCAATCGGTAAAAAGACCGGTATCTACCTGTTTCACCTGGGCTTGTCCCGATCGTTTATCGAGATAATATTGTTGTAAAGGTACAAGCTCTTCAGCCTCGGCCCAGTCTTCTGTTGTATTCACTTTTACAGTCCCTTGCACCAGAGTGGTATGTACAACTTCTTCAGAACGATAAGATTTCACATTGAATTTGGTTCCGGTCACCCGGACATGCATCCGATCAGTTTCTACGATAAAAGGCCAGCCTTTGGCTTTTTCTACCTCAAAGAAAGCTTCTCCATCGAGATAAACACGTCGTTCGCCTGCAGCAAATTTCACCGGATAGCGAAATTCCGTTTCACAATTGAGATGTACCCGCGTACCGTCGGATAATTTCACCAGATAATCGGCACCGGAAGGAATTTTCAAAATGTTATACCTGAGTTTTGCCGTATCCGCAAAACTCCGGGTCGTATCGTGCAGATATACCAGCTGAAGATTCGTATCGTTAACGATCAAAGTACCGTCCCCCTCCTGCAATTCAATCTCATTATTTTCCAACTTGATACGTTGCCCGTCTGCCAATATCAATTCAGCACATTTTTTCCCGGTTAAATCGGTTACTTCTTCGCTTAAAAGAGGAGAACTTTCGTCGTTTTTCATCACAATCCCTACCACCATCGCTAAAACCATGCAAGCAGCCACAGCAACCCAACCACCTTTTCGCCACAAACTCTTTCGGGATGAAATTTTAGATTCAAAACACCGAAATTCAACATTTATATCTATATTCCCTTCTTGTTGAAGACGTAAAAAAGCTTCCCGTTGATTCCGGATTTTCTCGAAAAGGGCCAAATGTTCTTTTTTCTCCAGCCATTCGACAAATTCACCATCCATCAGTCTTTCAGGATCTTGCAAATGTTCGAGAATGTATTCTATTTCATTTTCACACCACATAAACGTCCGATTCTTTTTGCAAGAATCCGCCAAAAGAATAATAGACCGATGACAACGGACAAATGATAATTATTTGGAAGCTTCGCTTCCATCAGGAAAGAAATAAGGAAAGAAAAATGAGAAAGAAAACAAAGAAAACAATCATTGATTATCAGTTAGATAGAAAAGAAGTCGCAGACTTGAAGATACATTGTCAATTGTCAATTGTTCCTTGTCAATTTATCGGGTGTCCATATAGTTCGTTAACTTTATGGACATTATGAACATTATGAATCTTCAACTAAAATAAACGGACGTTTTCTTGGTTATTCTCCTTGCTATTATAAACACAGGAAAAACCTAAAAATGGGTGAAGAAAAATTGAAAAAAATTAGTATTACAAAAAATTATTAAATAACAATCTAAGTACAAAGTTCCCATATACCATCCACTATTTCAGCATATAACTGCCATTATTTATAATCGCTTTATTTTTACTTTGAATCCAAAGATGTATATTATCTTGTCTTTGAAATTTATAAAACTTTTTACTACGCTGAATTTTTCCGGAATATCCACAAATATATCCAATAAGTCGTTCGAATATGGAGAAGTCCAATCATCTATTCTGTCTGGAGACAATTTCTCCAAACAGAACACATGACTGTAAAAACAGGAATTATTTTTGAATCCGAATTCCGTCCAGACAGAAGTAGGCAGGGGTACGCATACGACCTGTGCCCTCTTCGATATCGGTAGATTCGAGATCGAAAACTATTTTATCGACAACACCCAAAGCAGACAAATCTACGGGATACCAATCGTTAACTACCCTGCTCCAATCCGGATTTTCAGGATCACCTTTACGTGTACACAAATAAAAGTTTACCGTTCCGGTTTGTGTGTTATCTTTAAATCCTTTGATAATCAATTTAAAATAATCCTTGTCCTCATCGACTAATTTCTTTACCCCTCCGGGGACATTAGAATACCATACTCCTTTTTTGTCGGCACTCCCGGGGATATTCGGATTGGCTACAGGAGCTTCCGGCGTACCGTATTGATCCCCATACACCATTGCCAGGTAGGCATAAGTAGTGTTAGCTACCAGTATATGTTCTACAACCGCAGGTTTTTCCAAGGTAAAATAAGCATCGTCGTCTTTTACACAAGCGACGGCATAAATTTCATTGGCATTCGGGAAACGGGTATAGACACTGTAGATATTGGAATCCAAAGCTTCCTGAGTAGCCGTCCAGGTGAAAGAACGGTTGTTACGGTTCGAATAGGCAAAACCACTATACGTGCCGTCCGGATTCTTGACGGTATTAAATTTCACTCCATTTGTATGAGCAGCTTTCGAAGTAAAACCGCCATCCGGAATCTGATGCGTAAAACGTCCCAGTTCCAATTCATTCATCGTCACATCATTCGGGATGCTTACCAAAACATCTTTATCGTCGGAACAGGCACTCAAACCTGCCCATATCATGATTACAGCTAAAAATTTTCTCATAATTTCAAATTTTAACACAGAAATAACTCAACTTCTATTTCCCTAATCCCGGATTCTGATCCACCAGTTTATTCTTCAATCGTTCGGCTTCGGGAATCGGCCAGCAATATTTATCTGCCGAAAAATCAACATCTTGTTTCAACGTATAAATCCAGGGTTTATTCTGAGCCGGACTGGCATCGGTATCATTGATAAAACGTAAAGATGCAAAGTATTCGCTCCCGTTTTCAAGGAATTGTTCCACACAGATCTCCCGGAAAATCGTCCGTAACAATTCTTTTTTAGAAGAAGCCGACAAAGCAGGCAATACCGGATTGGTTCGTTTGGAACGCATTTCATTCAGCGGAGCCAAAGCATCGGCAACGGAATAATCGTCCAGCCGGGCTTTCAATTCGGCTTCCATCAGATAAAGTTCGGCATAACGAAAATAATAAGCCGTATAAGGAGCATCGGGAGTATCGTTCCGTCCTCCGTGATACAGTTTCTTCAATGCCCAAACATTTTTTGTATCCCAGGTTTCCGGAGCCCGAACCGAGTCCATGACCACCGTATAGCGGGGATCTTCCTTGATCCAACCGTCGAAGATATCGTAATAGGTATTGTTATATCCTATAGCATAAGAATAGGTAAACTCACTCCAGGCACAATTGGTAATATCCCCCATATAACGGGTCCACAATACTTCCCCGGATTCCCAACCTTTCTCGTACATTTCAGCCAGATCGGCTTCCATTTTCCAGCTACCCGGAGCATCTTTCTTCACAGTAAGCACCAAATCCAGCGCATCTTTCAAGTCCTGTACATCACCGCGCATCACTCCCCGGTTCAATAACAACTTCGCTTTCAATACCTGTGCCAATTGTTTCGATAAATAGCGGGGAGTAGTAAAATCGGGTAAATACTTCAACCCCGGTTCCAAATCTTCAAAAATTTTCTGATAAGATTCTCCGACAGTGATTCGGGGAACCTGCAAATTACTCAGATTGGACATCTGATCGCGGTATAAAATACCATAAGCACAGTCGTCGGCTTCCCACCAGTGTCCGAACATCCAGAATAAATTAGCATAAGCCCAAGCCCGCATACATCTGGCCTCGGCGATCAAAGCTTCTTTTGTTTCGGGCGAAGGATATAACTTTACATCCAGATTAGTCAAAGCGATAACTGCAGCATTCGCTGAATTTACCAACCCATACCAAGATTGCCAAATCGCCCCGAAATCATTGCTGCCTTCTTTATAGGTCATATTGTAATTCGGATTATTATAATTCCATACTCCAGCCTGCGAAGCCCACCTTCCAGCCAGTTCTCCACCGAAATTAGACGATTTCGCAATAACAGAATACATACCGTTGATAATATTCTTCGCTCCGTTATAATCCGTCACTGCATTTTCCAGGGTCAGATTGTATTTCGGACTTTGATCCAGAAAATCTTCGCAGGAAGCCAATATTCCGGCCAAAAATAAGATTAGGTATATCGAATAAGTTCTCATATTCAGCTTATTTTAATGTTAATTTGATTCCAAAATTATAGGTACGGGCAGAAGGATAGGTACTATAGTCGATTCCCATGTTATAAAAAGCACTATAAGTAGTACTAAAATTCCCCTGTGGGTCCATACCCGGATATTTCGTCCAGGTAAACAGGTTTGTGGCCTGGAAAGTGAATTCCACTGCATTCAAAATACTATTTTTATAGAGGTGTTTCGGTAAACGATAAGATAAATTCAATGCGGTCATCCGCAGATAGGAAGCATCGTGAATATATCGGTCGGTAATAATACTGTTACTCCCCCAACCATAATACATCGCCCGTGGATAAGATGCATTTACCCCGGGATTCACCGTCCAGGAATCCAATATCCGGTTAGAAGTATTATATACATTCATATCTCCTGAACTATTTTTTTCTTCGTCCCAAAAACGATCCCCTCCGACAGAATAAGAAAATACAGCATTCAACATCAATCCTTTCCAATACAACGTACTACCGAATCCTCCGAAGAAATCCGGATTAGCATTTCCGATCACGGTACGATCCCCGTCTGCCGTGATTTGTCCGTCCCCATCCAGATCCATAATATACACATCTCCCTGACGTTCATAATTATAATCGTCCCGATAATATTTCAGGGTTCCGGTTTTCGGATCGATGGTCTTCAAACCGACCAGTTCTTCATTAGTCATAAATAAACGACCGGCATCTTTATAGCCGTAGAATCTCCCGGTTTCACCTCCTTCTTCTATTTTAAAATAATCATAAGCTCCGCCACCGAAATAACCGTCTGAACTGTTTAACTTTTCCAGGGTTGTCCGATTACGGGCAATGTTAAAATCGACATTCCAGGTCAGGTCTTTTTGTACATTTTTGATAATATCTACCCGGACATCGAACTCGATTCCCCGGTTTTTCAATGAACCGATATTTTGATAAACACTAGAGAAAGAAGAGGAAGTCGGCACAGGATCGCTATACAATAAGTTATCTACTTTTTTCTGATAATATCCCAAAGTACCCCGTATCCGGTCGTCCCAGAAACCATAATCCAAACCGACTTCTTTCTGTATCTGTTCTTCCCATTGCAGAATATCATTTCCTAAAGAAGAGGGTACGATGCCGGCAGCACCGTTATAGGTTGCCGATCCCATTAATGTCCGCCAATCATAGGCTCCCAGATTCTGTGATCCGGTTTTTCCGACAGATCCCCGTAATTTCAGATAAGAAACGATATTGGAATAATCTTTCATAAAATTTTCTTCGGTAATGATCCAGGCAACCGCACCGGAAGGGAAATATCCCCAACGTTTATCCGGGCCGAACTGAGAAGAACCGTCTGCCCGGAAATTCAGGGTCAGTAGATAGCGATTGTTGAATTTATATTCCAAACGCGATAAGAAAGAAGCCAAAGTATTAGAACTGTAACTACTGGAAATACTATTCTTTTTAGCAGCACTGTTTAAATTAGTCAAAACCTGGTCATCGGGGAAACCGCTACCGGAAGCTTTCAACCCATCTGATTCATACTTCTCGATAGAAAAGCCGACCAATCCCACCAAACTATGCTTCTTCCAGGTATTCACATAATTCAACGTATTGTCCCACATGTAAGTATAGCTTTCATTTTTACTGACACTGGCAGAACTTTCTGCTCCATCATACCAGGCAATGGTATAAGTGTTGTATTTATTCACATTATATTGAACCGTACCGGAAGTACGGAAAGTCAATCCTTTGATAATATCCCATTCCAATCCTAATGTTCCGGAAAAATTCCGTCCTTTGGCTTCATCGGTATCCATCAGTGATAATAACGGGTTTTTCGTATAGTAATCGATCATATTGATTGTTCCGTCTTCATTATAAGCAGGCACATCCGGCCGCATATCGAGAATTTCACCGATCATATTGTCTTTATCATTAGCCGTACGGGCTGTAGCTCTCAAATCCAATTTAAACCGAATAATATCCCGAACTGCAGCATCAAAATTAAAACTACCCCCCAACATTTTGGAATTACCACCTTTGACGATACCTTTCTGGTCTTTGTAATAGATAGAAGCACTATAAGAAGATTCTTTGGAACCTCCACGTATCCCTATACTGTAATCCTGGGTGGCAGCATTCCGGGTCATCAGATCCCACCAATCGGTATCTCCATTTCCATAAGCATCTTTCAGATAGAACTCATCGGTCAGGGAATGTAAATCAAACTGGCTATGATTAATGTGAGAATTAAAATAAGTTTCGTCCACATATTTTCTGGTGAAATAGTCCAGTGAACCTCTCGTAAACAAACTCATCGCACAAGCAGCTTTCGACACCCGGATATACTCATCTGCGGTCAATACCCGGAAATCATTGGCATTCATCGTCTGTATTCCATAACGGGCAGAGAACTCCAATTGAGGCTTCATACCAGCTTTTCCCCTCTTCGTAGTCACCAATACGACACCGTTAGCAGCCCGCGAGCCATAAATAGCTGTAGCGGAAGCATCTTTTAAGATATCGATACTTTCTACATCGGTCAAATTTAAATTATACAACGTATTGGATACATCTCCGGAAGTACTGGCATTATACTCGGGAACTCCGTCGATCACCCACAATGGCTGTGAATCACCCGACAGAGAAGAAGATCCCCGGATAATAACAGACACCGGTGAAGTCGGGGAAGCCGAACTGATCATCACATTTACTCCCGGTGCTTTTCCCTGAAGCATAGACTGTATCGTCGCCCCCATCGGAGCCGTTTCCATATCCTTACTTCCCAAACGGGTAACCGTACCCGTCATATCCTTTACCTTTGTCGTTCCATATCCCACCGCAACCGCTTCTTCCAAACGGTTCATTTCTTCTTCCAGGGTTACATCGATTACATTTTTAGGCCCCACAGTCACTTTCTGTGATTTCATTCCCATAAATGTAAAATTTAGTGCCAGATCAGGCGCCTCGGGACATTCCAGGGAATATTTCCCTTCATTATCGGTAGCCACACCGATGGTGGTACCGTCGACCAAAATAGTCACGCCCGGCAGAGGATCTCCACTCGTATCGGTCACTTTACCGGAAATCTTCCTCATCCGTACCTGCGGGACATTTTCCGACTGGCGGCTACGACGAATCACAATCGCATTATTCTCCCGGACGTATTTCAAATCGGTACCTTCCAGGCATTTGTTCAATATCGCATCTACCTGCGTATTTTTCATGTCGATATCGATTCCTTTCACCGAAGCAATATCCTCATCGCTATACATAAACACCAGCTGTGTCTTCTCTTTCAATTCCCAAAGAATTTCTTCCAGAGAAGCATTTTGTTTTTTCAAACTGACTGTTTGTGCACTCGCTAAAGCGAACACCTGGGACATAACACATAAAAGAAGTACGAATGTAAGCTTCATCCGTAGCAGAACTTTAGACAATTTTCCCGAATAAGAGAAACTGCCGTTTCGGTTTTTCTTCATACTTTTGTAATTGGTTAAGTTTAACTATGTTATTAACTAAAGAAGGGCCGGAAATTTTTGACGCCGATTCCGGTCCTTATTTTTTATTTCAAACTGAATGTGATTACGTTGCCTTTTCTGTACACAACCACTTTGTCCATGGCCCGGATCAGTCCGAGTATGGTATCGATATGATCGTAACGCCCCAGATTAGCGGACAGACGTAAATCCCTCACATCTGCGCCGCTATAAAACACTTCGATATCGTACCAACGGGCGAGTGTATTCATTACTTCTTCCAGACGTTGTTTTCTAAAAACAAACATTCCTTCCGTCCAATCGGTATATAAATGGGTATCTACTTCTTTCACCTCGATTTGTCCGGTGAGTTTATCTAAAGAAAACTGCTGGGAAGGTAAAAGCCGGAAAGTATGTATCTTGTTTTCCGGTCCGGTAACCGTCACCGCTCCTTCCACCAAAGTTGTATGTACAATATCTTCCTCGGGATAGGATTTCACATTAAAACGGGTTCCGGTCACTTGTATGTGCATATGTTCCGTTTCTACGATAAAGGGCCATTCCGTCGCTTTTTTCACTTCGAAAAATGCTTCTCCGCGCAAATATACCCGTCGCTCGTTCCCCACAAATTTTACCGGATAACGCAATTCGGAACCACAATTCAGCCAAACTCCGGAACCATCGGCTAAATATATTTTATAGTCGGCACCGGCAGGGATTTTCACCGTATTGTAAACCAACTCTTCGCAGGAATCGACGGTATAAGTAAGTGTATCCTGCCGATAAGCCAAATAACTTTGAGTAGAGTTACTGATGTGTATGCCATTTTCTTCCCATAGCTCGACAATTTGTTTTTCCAAATCGATATGTTGTCCATTAGCTAAAATCAATTCCGCACTTTTTTTACCGATTAATTCTGCCTCCCGGACCACTTTCACCGTTTCTATTTCTGTCGGCTGCCAAAGCATACCGATCAGGAGGAATATAAGGACACTGGCAGCAACGACACCTATTCTCCTCATTCCCCATCCGCTTTTCTTTTGGACATTTACTTCAAACTGTTCCCACTCTTTTGCCAAGTCGATCATCTCCCCTTTATCCACTCTGAGGTAAGCTTCCCGATAGTCTCTCACTCTCTCAAACAGCTGTCGGTGATCGTTGTCCAACAGCCATTCCTGAAATTTTTTCTCTTTCAAAGTTTCAGGATGTCCAAGGTGTTCCAATAGATATTCCAGCTCTTGAGGATCTAACAACAACATAAAGGTTCGATTCTTTTTGCGGGTTTCCGCAAAAAGAATAACGGACAGATGATAATGGATAATGGACAATTATTGGAAGCTTCACTTCCATTAAATAAAGAAAAATGAGAAAAGAAAACGAGAATAAAATCATTGACAATCAATACAATATATCCTATTCTTCGGGTATACTGCTTCATTGTCAATTAACCAGGAGCCTGCGGGGTCCAATAACTTTATAAACATTATGAACTTTATAAACTTTCAACTAAATTAAACGAACGTTTATTTGGTAATAAACTATTCACAATAAACACAGGCAAGGAGTAAAAATGGGTGAAGTAAAATTGATTTTTTTATTACTTTGAATCGTTTTTTAACAACCGAATTTCCGTCAATTCGTCCTCCTGGATGAATCATTGTTTTGTTGTTTAATATTCTTTCGGCATTGTCGAGAAAATAGAAGATTGTGTCGGGAGAAAACTCAAAAAAATTTCTGTTGAAATTTTAACGATTAAAGTATTCTTTTTATAGCTTAAAAAATCCCGCTTGATTCCATAAAATCAAGCGGGATAAGAAGTATGGGTAGCCACCCATAAAATCAATTTATGCTCAACGCATCATTCTTACGTTAGGGGCTTCTTTTTCCAGCTCGGCAGCCTTCTCTTCATTTCCCATAGCCCGCTGTATTTTCGCTTTCACCCGCATATACTCGGATTTATAATACCCATAATCCGTTCCTGCTATCAAACGGTCCAGCCAGCCATCGGCTTCTTTCAGCAACTCCTCATTACCGGAAATCTCTACGTGCTGAAGTAAACCACGAATAAAATCCAATTTCGCATCAGGATTATAAAAAATACCATAACCGAGCGAACGGTACATTTCGTCCAGCATCCCTCTCAAATCTCCCTCTGCCACCTGTTTCACCGCCAACAAAGTAGCTACATATTGAGGTACTTTCGGAAAATTCAAACCGGAGACATACCCCAATAAAGCCTCATACCGTTCCTGGTTAAAAGCACTTTTTTGCGGATTCCACCATACAAAACTATTCACAGCACTACGCAACGTATAATCCAGATAAATATCGACCGTATCTCTTGCAACGACTGGATAAAACCGGTATTTATTCGCCATCACCTTTTTCACCAAAGGAGAAAGAGGGTCCGAAAGATTTTTGATAATGAGTTCCCAGGTAGCCCGCGAATAAAACTCTTTCTCGCTCAAACTATCGATATATGCCGTCACCACCTCTTTCTGCAATTTCGGACGATAGGCTTTATACAGCACTTCCATATATTGCTTTACAAAAGCTTCATCCCGTTCGCCTGCCTCATAACGAGCCTGCAATGTCTCCAAACTGGCTTCGCCGGACAAAGCCGTCCGCCCATTACCGATCAGGACATCCGCATCCTGCATACCGACCACACAATGCTTCAGCTCTCCTTTACTATCGATATACAATAAAGTCGGAAATGCCTGTACTTCATACTTTTTGGCCAATGCCGGTCCCTCTCC
>NZ_LARE01000077.1:0-11176 GCF_000980245.1 Odoribacter sp. N15.MGS-14 | reverse complement strand
CAATTAACCCCGAATTAAACCAAACTTCCTTCACTAAATCGTTTAGATTCAAGCTATCTTCAAACCAACGTAAAATACCTCCGATATGATCATCATCTATATGGGTCAATATTAATAAATCAATCTGTTCGTTTTTCGCTCTTATAAAATTTATCAGTTCTTTTAATGCACCCTCTTCTTTTTTCTTTTTGGAATTCAAGTACTCATATGCTTTGGCTGGCCCTCCGTCTATAAGAATATTCCGCATTATTCCATCTTGGTCCGAAAACCGTAAATGGATAGAATCTCCGTTGCTTACAGGTAATAATTTTAATTCAACAGAATGCATTCTGACTATATTTATACCTTGAATCAATTTTCTAATTGTCTTCTTTGTCTTATTTTGCAAAATTAACAATAAAAGAATAAATATTATGAAATAGTTGAAGTAAAACTGATACTTGGATTTTAATGGGATTTCACTCTATATTTATCCCCAGAAATAAATTCTAAGAATCGCGAATAAAATGGTAAGACTTCTACTAAAACAAATCGTTTTTCTTGTTAAACGTTTGAGATGTGTTCGCATCGTAAGATTATTACGTTCTATGTGATTTGTTCCGTATAGAGTTGTACGATGTATGGATTTTGGAATAAGGTATTTGTAATTTTTTAGTCGATCCGTGTAAATCTTTTTGGCATTGGATAAGCTAAGAGATTTTAAAACTACATTAAGTGTGTTGTTCGTTCTGGCACCTACATTATAACTAACGACTTTTTTACTTTTTCGATCTAAGGCATATACAATCCAAACCAAACTATTTTTTCGTTTTATAAAACTTCTGATTTCATCTACTTCATAAATTTGTCCTTGAAGAATTGGAGGTTGAGAGATTCCTTTTGCTATAGAGATAAGTCTTTTTAATAGAGTAGTAGGGGAGATTTTTAATATTCTGCAGGTCCCGCGAATACCAACTCCCTCCTTTGTATAAGTTATAATTCTGGAATTGATATTTAATTGATAAGCGTTATAACAGTATTCGTGTTGTTGTTTTTTATGGCAATGTTTGCATTTATATCGTTGTGTGCCATTTTTCTGGAAACCGTCCTTTATACATTCGCTTTTACAATATTTACAAATCATTTCTTTAGTGCCCCTAATTTGATACATTAAACCCCAATTTCTTTTTCGGAAATCTTTTCTGAGCCGTTTTGGGGGCACAAAAATAATAAAGACAACCCGAAAGTTGTCTTTATTATTTCTTAATAAAATTTTGTTGTAATGATTTTCAGATAGTTACATTTTGAAAAACTTCAAACCCCTAATCTGATACATTACCTTAAGTGAACTCGGCGGGAGTCGAACCCACAACCTCTTGGGCCGTAACCAAGTGCTCTATCCATTAAGCTACGAGTCCGTGTCTTATCTCTAAAGCGGTGCAAAGATATGTACAAAAATAATACTGTGCAAGCTTTTTGTTGTTTTTTTTATGACAAAGTGATTTTTTGTAGAAGATATAACAAAGCAGGGGGAATCATTATTTTATTACTATTTTTGTCTGAGAATATTAGAAGTATGAAAAAGATTTTGAACAATCTCCTTCATCGTCTGAAGGAAGATTCACTGAATAAGCGTGTCGGGAACAGTACCAGGGAGGTAGAGTATAAGGAGAAGAGGGAGATAAAAACTTGTCTGGTGTTTTGGAGTGCCGATACCGATCAGAACAAATGGTTCCGGAAATTGGAATCCGATTTTGCCGGGGTGAAAATGGATAAACTGTGTTTTATTCCGGATGGGATCGAGATGCTGGAAACGGATGATTTGGTGGCGGTACGGAATGCTGATTTAGGATTCGGTGGCAAGATACGGAACGGGCGTTTGATCGCTATGCTGGGCTGTAAATATGATTTGTTTATCGATCTGAATAAGGAAACAACTGCATTAATCAAATTTGTATTACAACATACTCAGGCTTCTTGTATCGTAGGGATGAAAAAGGAGGGAGGAGTGGCCGATATTGTGATCGACGAAGTGACCGAACCTTTCGGCCTTGTAAATAAATTGAACGTAATATTATCGGGGATAAACAAATACTAACATGGACAGACTTATCGGTACAGGAGTGGCCTTGGTTACTCCATTCGACGAACAGCAACGAATAGACCGGGAATCTCTGTACCGTCTGGTGAATTATGTCATCGACGGTGGGGTGGATTTTTTGGTGGCATTGGGAACTACGGCAGAGACTGCGACTTTATCGGCCGACGAAAGAGCGGTGGTGGTACATACGATTCTCGAAGCCAATCAGGGGCGTCTTTCCGTGATTGCCGGTATCGGAGGGAATAATACGGCGGAGGTGATCCGTGAACTTCAAACGGCCACCTGGTTGAAAGATTGTCAGGGTATACTGAGCATAACTCCTTGTTATAACAAACCGACTCAAAGGGGGCTTTACGAACATTTTAAAGCGATTGCCGCTGCTTCGCCGCTGCCTTTGTGTTTATACAATGTTCCGGGGAGGAGTGGGGTGAATATGGAAGCTGCGACTGTAGCGGCTTTGTCACACGATTGTCCCAACATTATCGCTGTGAAGGAAGCTTCCGGCCGTTTCGATCAGGCTACGGCTATTCTAAAATCCAAACGGGCCGATTTCTCTGCTTTATCCGGTGAAGATGCACTGTTGTTGCCTCTGATGTCACTGGGATTCGAAGGCGTGATCTCGGTGATTGCCAATGTACTTCCGAACGATTATGCCTGTCTGGTGAAAAGTGCGTTGCAGGGAGATTATCCGACTGCCCGTCGCATCCATTTGGACAGGGCCGAACTTTGTAAAGCTTTATTTGAAGAAGGAAATCCGGCAGGCATAAAGGCTGCTTTACATGCTGCCGGCATTATTCGTCAAAATACCCTGCGTTTACCTTTAACTCCGGTGAGTGACGCTCTTTATAATAAAATCATCGGACTGTTGAAACTTCATTAATCGATATAACCTGGATGAGAACGGTCCTCCCGTTTTCTCAGGTTACGTTTGTATCGGTAAAAGGCGATTCCCAGAATAATCAGGATCGGTAAAAGGAAATTGATGTACTTCAACACTTCTCGGGTGGTGTCTCCGACAGGTTCCAGTACCGGGAAGGTGGTGAATTTATTTCGCAACTGAATCAGCCCGGAATTGTCTGCCAGCCATTCGATAGAATTTAAAGCAAAAGTGATGTTGTCCGTATGGCCGTCGATAGCCGACTGGTTGATCAGGAAATCGGCATCGGTGATGGTGACGATGGCACTGTTGTTATCGTCGTTCGTCAGTAAGGCTGCGACGATATTGTGCGGACGGTTGAAATCGCGCTGGGTCCATTGCTTTTCCAGATCAAAACATACCGGAGCTTGCTGCACTCCCGAAATGGAGGAACTTTGTGCCAGAGGAGTGAAAATATAAGGCGTCGGGGTTTTGATCTGTTCTATACTGCTGGCAAACATGAGTAGCATGGACCGTAGGCCGTAAGTAATCGTATGCTTGCTGAAATTGGTGATCACCGGGCAATACGGGAAACTGACACTACGCTGGAATTTCAGATAACCGTATTGTTGTTCGAAATTACATACCCCGCAATTATTGTCGATGATAAAGTCGTTCCTGATTTTCAGTCCTTTTTTCTCGAGCATATCTTCCACGCCTGTGGAATTGATGTATCCATTGTTCGGATGATCCAACAGTCCGATTGCATGATTCAAAGCGATGAAAAGCCGTCCGCCTTTGGAAAGAAATTTTTCCAGTTGGGCGATTTCATAGGGGGAAAAGTTGTCTTTGGGATTGATCAGGCAGAGTACATTACAATCTTCATAAGTGTTCAGATTCAGATCTACAACCGTAATGTCCGTCAGATGAGATAGTTCGTCGACCAGTTCCGACATTAAGTTAAGGGTCGTTTCGCCGTGTCCGCGAACAAAACCGATCCGGGGTTTGATGGTATCGGAGGCTTGTTTCAACATCCGGGTAATTTCATATTCAATGGGCGTATTGAATGAAATGTTGGGGAGTACGGTCTTGTTGTTGCCGATATGAAATACAGCTCCGCAATAAATTTTCTGGATTTTCTCCAGATCCCTTTCCCGGATCTCGTTGAATGACGGGATAATTCCTTCCTGGGTCGCTTTAAATTCCTTTTCTGTGTTATCCGGGTAAATGGTATTTATCGTAAAACTGACATTACTGAGAGATTTATATTCCTTCAGCAATGAACGGAATTCTTTTACCAGTTTTTTCGTATCCTGGGGCAGATCTTCGGTGACATAAAAATCGACAACAATGGGTTCGACGTTATTACGGATACTGGTCTTGCTGACTTTACTCAGGGAATAACGTTTGGTTTTGGTAAAATCCCAACGGAAAAAAATGAAAAAAGAGAAAATATTCACGAGTAATATTACTGTGAGAATGGATATAATATCTTTTATAATTTTCTTCATACAGATCGTGACATTGTAAAGATTGAAATATTAAAATCGGCTCTTACATATGAAAAACTTCGATAAAGCCAGAAAAACCGTGATGACCGATCCGAAATAAATAATATCCCGGGAATCCAGTATGCCTCTTGACAACGAATCAAAATGTTCTTCCATAGAGAGATAACTGAATAGATCTGCAAAAATGCCGGTCCCGATCTGTTCAGCAAACATGCCGAATAAAAATTGGAAACACAAACCGATACCGAGGCTGATGAAAAAAGCCGATACGGCAGTACGGGACAAGGAAGAGGAGAAGATGCCGATACAGATATAACATGCACTCATCTCGATCAGGCCCAGATAGCCTAAAAGGACTGCTCCATGATCCACCTCTCCTAAGAAAGAGAGCGTAATATAATAGGGTAGTGTCAGGGCCAAGGCCAGTGTCGTGATAATTAAATTGGAAAAGAATTTACTACAAAGCAGGTCGGCTGTTTTTATAGGCTTGGTCAGCATTAATTCGATCGTTCCGTTTCTTTTTTCGTCGGCAATACTTTTCATGGTGAGGGCTGGAATCAGAAAAAACTGTGTCCAGTTGATAATACCGAATACCTGCATCATATTGGCCTGTCCGATGTATAAAAGATTATTACTGGAAAGCCATGAAAAAAATCCGCAAACACAGAAAAACAGGGTATACCCGATATAGATACTCCATGAATTGAATGTTGTGGCTAATTCTTTATGAACGAGTATTTTAACCGTATTCATAACCATTTTAATTTTTAGTTACCTGGCGGAAGATATCTTCCAGACGAGTTTCCACGGGAGTCATTTCGCTGATATACCAGTTATTTTGGCAACAAATATCGAAAATCTTTTTCTCAATTTCAGTAGCCCGCTCACATTGGATTTCAAAATGATGCGGAGTGGAGGAAATGATGTTTTCCAGTTCCGGAATCAATGCCAGTTCGTTGTAGATATCTTCGTCTTCTCCGCCCTGAATACAAATCTTCAGTAGCTTGCCTTTATCGGATTTGTTGCGCAGTTCGGCAGAAGTTCCGTCAGCGACGATTTTTCCTTTATTGATGATCAGCACCCGGTCACAGGTCGCTTCGATCTCTGCCAGGATATGTGAACTCATGATCACCGTTTTTTCCCTGCCGATATTTTTGATCAGTTCCCTGATTTCGACGATCTGATTCGGATCGAGTCCGGTGGTCGGTTCGTCGAGCAGCAATACCTCCGGATCATGGATCAACGCCTGGGCCAATCCTACCCGCTGGCGATAGCCTTTGGATAACTCCCGGATGGTTTTGTGTTTTTCATTGTCCAGGCCACACATCCGGATCATGTCCATGACTTTGGGGATGATCTTATATTTGGGAATATTGTGTACCCGGGCGATGAAATCCAGAAAATCGATCACATTCATTTCTTCGTAGAGTGGATTGTGCTCGGGTAGATAACCGATGATTTGTTTGATTTTATAGGGGTTTTTATGGATGGAATATTTACCGATACGGATATTTCCATAATCCGGAAATAGAAAGCACGACATGATCTTCAGGGTGGTGGTTTTACCGGCACCGTTCGGTCCCAGAAATCCCAGAATCTCTCCTTTTTTGACTTCGAAGCTCACAGAGTCTACTGCTTTCTGATAGCCGAAAGACTTTGTCAGATTTTCAACCACAACATCCATATTGCACCTTTTTAGTAACCTTTTGTTCGACACGAAGTATTATCGTGTAACAAATATAATCAGGAAGCGACTAATCGGTGAGGGTTTAACAATCTTTAACCGCAGATTTCCTGTGGATTTTGCTAAAGCGGGAATTGACGCGAATTTTATTTTTGTGAAATTAAATGAGCGTTTAGGATTTTAAAGTTTTCCTTCTGTGTTTTTAGTCCGTAAAGAAGAGGTCCTTCCTCCGGGATTAAAAATATTTTAATGCAATAAATCCAGTATCCTCCACCTTAAATCACCAAAAGTGTGCTTTTCCGTTTTCCCACGTAAAAATCCGTTCTTCCTGTCCCAGGGTATGGTTGCGCAACCAATATAATCCGTTGCTGGGGACGTCGTCGTATTCGATGTAAGTGCCGGTAGCTGTTTTTATGCCCATAGAAATCCATCCTTGGGGGAAATCATAATAAAATAATTCATATTGATTATCAGGGAAAATCCCATTGGCATCATTCCGCGGGAGATACCGGATTTGTGATAAGGCCACAGGTTTACCGAAATCCATGCCCACCCATTCCGGTATCAGGCACATACTGAGCGGGTCCGGATCGAAGAGTTCGTTTGTTTTAGTCGAATCCATTCCGATGATTTTTCCTTTTATTTCTTGCTTGTGCTTATCGTAAAAGCGAAGGTCCGACAGATGGGCCCTCCAGGCCTCATTGGCTACGAATCGCCAGTACCTGTAAGACAAAGTGGTATCGATCGGAATAAATTGATAGCGATAATCGGGCTTGTGGCGGATCGTGCAGATGGAATGAGGGGATTTGAAATCCGGATTGTCGGCGGCTTCGAAATGTGAATCGATAAAAGCGGAGTACCAATAGTCGCTTTCTCCTCTGTTAGGATATTTCCTGACGAGCTTCATATACTGTAAAGAGTCTTTGTTGGCAATAATCGGATGCACAGTTCCGTCGGAGTATAATATGAGAGGAGGAGCAAAGGGGACCATTTCTTTTTTGTCGGTATAATGAACCGGCAGGTAGACAATATCTTTTCCCATTTTGGGAAAGATAATCTCCTGTCCGGCGGGTTTGCTGCAGGCAATGGGCTGCCAGCTTAAATCGTTGAAAATAGCGAGATAACCGTGTCGAATATTCCTGATCCCCGGGGCTGACAATCTGATTTCGGAAGTGGGGATATAAAGGTCTGTGACGTCTTTATTGAAGGGATCGAGAAAAAAATAGGGAACATATTCTCTTTTCCCCGGTTTAGCTGTCGGATTATGTGAATAGGTCCGTCGGTAAATTTTGGGTGCTTTATAGATTCCCACCTGATATACCTGGGTGGAGTTGATTCGGGGATCGATAGCGGTAGCCCAATAGTGACGACCGTTTCGATTTGCGAAATGGGGAATAAAATCGATTGCAGACGGTACGCCCAGTATCCGTAATACAAACAAATTGGCTTTACTGGTCGGGATGCAGTCTGATTTAAAATTCTTTAAATCGGGTTCCGGGATTTTTTTGTCTAACATGAATAGAAAAGTGCGAAATCTGTTTTCGATTTGAGAGATCGAGTGACGAAAATTATCGTAATAAGTCGAGTAGGTTTCCAGGTTCTTTTGCAGAGGAGAGATTGAATCGCGCCAATAATCGAGCGGTTCGTTTTCAACCCGGTAAGGCAGGAGATATTCCTTGAAATTTTCGAAATCGACACCTTCATTCCAGGGCCGGGTTTGCCATTGGTTAAAAGCGAGTTCGATTTGATGGATCAGAAAATCGGCTTTTATGTATTTGACATCTTCTTGTATATCCAGTTGTTGCCTATAGCCGATATGATCGAAGGGGACCATTTGGATGATTTTTTTTTCATAATAGGGACAATTTTTGAGTAAACCGAGTTGCTCGTTATAGGATTTCATGTATGGGCCGCCGAAGGTATAATGACCGGGCATATTCTCGATCAGAAAGATACTTGCTTTCAGTTTCAGGCTGTCGGCAGGATCTTGAGAATAATGGTCGAGTACTTTTTCCAGTTCTGCCCTGTTCGTACCGCTGTAATCCAGTACTGTTTTCAGACGGGAAGAATAGTTGCTGCAGCTATAGGCGGTCACTAACCAGAGAAGTATAATTGTCTTTTTTTTCATATCGTTCGGTTTTACCAAAATCTGATTTTTCCATTTTCATAAGTAAACAGGCTACCGTTTCTGTTTCGGGTTCTGTCTTTTACCTGAAAAAGGGCTGATGAGGGGACTCGATTGAATTCGATGACATGGTCGGTAGCGGTTGTTACTCCTGCTGTTTGCCATTGGCCCTCGTCAAAATAACATAGCTCGTATTCGTGACCGACACAAATGTTCTCGCCGTCGTTGAAGTTCAGATAAACGATCTCCGAAACGGATACCGGATGGCCGAAATCATAGCCGAACCATTTCCGGATGGCCTTATTGCTAGCGGGGTCGTGGTCGGTCAGATTACGATAGAAGGTCGTGTCCGGACCGATAGGAACGCCATGAAGTGCTTCGCCTGAAGAGTCATAGAAATGGAGTTCGGCGAGATTCGAAATTCCGAACTGTGGACTGATCCGCCAATAGCGTTTTTTATAATGCTTGTCGGGGCGTATGGTATCCTGGTAATAATAAGGTGATTCCTGGATGGTAAATACGGTGTCAGCGTGGAGAAAAGCACTGTCGTCTGCGCATTCGATACGGGCATTCTTCAGGTAATATCCCATATAATCGGTTTCGGCGGAATAGGGTTGTAACCTTCTGATATGCAGAGCTTGCAAATGAGTTTTATCAGTTCGGAACGGTGTAATTTGGCCGTTATTGTTCAGTATAAACGGTGGGGCGAAAGCTTGTATCCGGTTATCGGGATAATATACCGGTAAATAGATACAATTTCGTCCCAGTTTGTTGAAATATCCCTTTCCCTTTTGGATAGGGCTATAGGCTACAGGCTGCCAGGTTACATCATCGTAAACTGCCAGATAAGCATACTCAGTATGGACGGTTGCCGGAATATCGATACTGATGTCTGCCGTATGCAGATAAAGATCGGTAACATCTTTATTGAAAGGATCCTTAAAAAAAGGAGGGACATATTCCTTGGTCTCCGGCAGGGGATTTGAGGAAAAGGTTTGCCGGTAGATTTTACCGATTCGTAAATTGGCTATAGAACTCGTATTGATATGATTGATCCGCGGGTCTTGGGTGTAAAGCCAATAAGTGACTTTATCCTGGCGTCGCTGGATAGCTGAAAAGTCGGTTGCAGCCGGAATACCGGCAACCCTGTATTGTATCAAAGAGGCTTTTGTATTGTTCGGGTCCAACATTAGCAGATTGTAGAGTTCCTTGTCGTTTTGTGGAGGAAAGGAAGAAAAATTCTGTTTTGCCAGATATTGATTAAGGGCCTGGATGGAATGCCGGCAATCGTCGTAGTAACATTTGGCATATTCGATGCTTTGCCAGAAGGTGGAATCCAATAGGAGTGTGCTCAGTTCTTCGGGCATTTCACGGCCGATCCGGTAAGGCAGAAGATATTCACAAAAAGTTTCGAAATCGATATGAGCGAGCCAGGGGCAGGAAGTCTTTAAGGCAAAAACGGCTCGAATATGCCGGATTAAAAAGTCGGCTTTTATCTGTTTGATATCCTCAACCGGTGTAAAATCGGGACACAAACCAGGATGTTCTGCCGGATAAGTCAAAAGTATTTTCCGGGTGAGAGGCGACAGGTTTTTCAGCGTATCCAGCCGTTTTAAATAAGATTGAAAGTCTTTCGGTGAGGGGCTCCAATGACCGGGCATGTTTTCAATCAGGAAAATTGCAGCTTTTAAGTACAGACTATCCGATGGATTTTGAGAGAAATGATGTAATACCTTTTCCAGTTCCTGGCGGTTAGAGCCGCTTAGACTCAATGCTTTTTCCAGACGGGGATTATCGTTTCCTGTCCGATTACAGCTTATCCATATAAATAAGCAACATCCGAAAATCCAGCCTGTTCTCCAACTTTTGATTGGCATATTCTTTTATCCTTTATGTTTTTCATTTCAAATATAAACAAAAAAAAGTTTTTTACGTTTCCAAATGAAAGCTATTGTTTTTAATCGGTTATCATGCGATTTAATTGTCTAAATAAGCTTTGAGGATTTGAAAATTATCTTCGCGTGCCTTTAACCGTAAAATACTTTCGCATCATTTGAGATACAATATAAATCAACAGGCTCCAGTATTTTATACCTTTTTATTAAATTTTCATTCCAATTCCAAAAAGTATCTTGGTAAAGACAATCATTTCTTTGTTATGTAGGCTAGTAATAGTTATTTGGCAGAATTATTTATTGTTCTTAAATATAGATTCCAAAGTTTTTCATTTTTTATTGGGTTTCCAATAATTAAGACCCGATTATCTTGATTAAGTAAAAATGTTTGATATTCTATTTGCTCTGGAAAATTGTTGATTTTATTGATATTATTTTTGCTGTCATAAAATATAGGGTAATCGAATTTATTTTTTTTACATATGATATCAATTTTTTGGGGATTAGGAGTTTGCACAACAAAGATAAACGATAAACTATCGGTATATTTTTGACTTTCTTTAATTAATTTATACCATTCGTATAACTGGAGTTTACATTCTGTACATGCTGTGGAATCAACATATAAAAGAATTTTATATTTCTTGTTGAGTAAATAATTACATGCAGTATCTTTACCCATGATTTTTGATTGGAGTGAATATGGAAAAATAATTTCTTTATTTTGCCATTCTTTTACTATTTGAGATATTTCTTTATTTGTATAACCACATGAAATACAAAGAAAAAAAAGGAATATTTTAAAATATTTTAATTTCATGATTCAATTATCGTTTAATAAATTAAAAATTTTCTTTTGTGCGTGTTGAATCCTTTGTAAAAATTGTGTATCACTACTATTATGAAGGTATTCCAAAATATATTGTTCAGGATAATAGGGTTTGCTACTATGATCATTGAATTGTTGCTCAATGTCCATATAGCAATTAAGTTCTTGAATGGCTTTTTGCGTTGGGATAGGTTCT
>NZ_LARE01000156.1:0-1254 GCF_000980245.1 Odoribacter sp. N15.MGS-14 | reverse complement strand
TTTTGTTTTTGTACTGCTGTTGTTGTTTATTCAAGATATGATTCCGTATTAAGACGGAAGAGAGAAAGTAAGAAGCCGGGTCTAATGAAACAGACTAGGTTGAACTTAGTCCTATAGCTCAGTTGGTTAGAGCGCTACACTGATAATGTAGAGGTCGGCAGTTCAACTCTGCCTGGGACTACGAACGGAATCAAGTTCGGGGGATTAGCTCAGCTGGCTAGAGCATCTGCCTTGCACGCAGAGGGTCAACGGTTCGAATCCGTTATTCTCCACTCCATCGGAAACGTAAGAAACGAAGATGAACGATCTATGACATATTGTACAAGCAAACAGTAATTTTAGTAGTAAAGAGCTGAAAGTATATATCATCCCGCTGGCACGCAAGTGTGAGCGAATGGATAAGGAAAGTAAAGAAGGGCGCATGGCGGATGCCTTGGCTCTCGGAGGCGATGAAGGACGTGATAAGCTGCGATAAGCTTTGGGGAGGTGCAAATGACCTTTGATCCAGAGATTTCCGAATGGGACAACCCAATATCTTGAAGAGGTATTATCTTACTATGTAAGAGGCTAACGCAGGGAACTGAAACATCTTAGTACCTGCAGGAAAAGAAAATAAACAATGATTCCCCCAGTAGTGGCGAGCGAACGGGGAACAGCCCAAACCATCCATGTTACGGCATGGGTGGGGTTGTAGGACTACGCCGTTGCATGAAGACATCAGAGAAGAACTTTCTGGAAAGAAAGACCATAGAGCATGACAGTTGCGTATTCGAATGTTGTCGAAGCATAGTAGTATCCTGAGTAGCGCGGAGCACGAGGAATTCTGCGTGAATCTGCCGGGACCATCCGGTAAGGCTAAATACTCCCGAGAGACCGATAGCGAACCAGTACCGTGAGGGAAAGGTGAAAAGCACTTCGAACAGAAGAGTGAAATAGTTCCTGAAACCGTGCGCCTACAAGCGGTCGGAGCTCGTTAATGAGTGACGGCGTGCCTTTTGCATAATGAACCTACGAGTTGCCTTTGCCGGCAAGGTTAAGTGTGACGACACACGTATCCGAAGCGAAAGCGAGTCTGAATAGGGCGTATAGTCGGCAGTGGCAGACGCGAAACCAAGTGATCTACCCTTGGCCAGGTTGAAGGCTGGGTAACACCAGCTGGAGGACCGCACCAATAAGCGTTGAAAAGCTTCTGGATGAGCTGAGGGTAGGGGTGAAAGGCTAATCAAACTTGGAGATAGCTCGTACTCCCCGAAA
>NZ_LARE01000076.1:0-11251 GCF_000980245.1 Odoribacter sp. N15.MGS-14 | reverse complement strand
TCTGAAAATGTCCCAGCCCGTAAACGGTGTCGTTCCCGTTACCTAAAGCCTGCATAAAAGACAGGAAGGGGACATATTCACTGAAATCGCCGACAAAGACCAGTTCGCCGACATAACCGGAAAACAGCATCGGAGGACGGCCGTCGTTACGTCGGGGGCCGGGTATTCTCACCCAACGGATATTGGCTTTCATCAATAAGGCCGAAGCGGCACCTTCGAGATAAGTCTCCACTTCCTCCATCGCACGCTGATATAAGCCGACTTCCCCGGGACAAGCATAGAGGGCGGACAGACGGACACCCCGAAAAATAGCCGAACGGACGAATTGATAAAAGCTCGGGAAAGCATTCATTTTATCCTGATAACTCAATGTCCTGTCTTTCTTTTTAGAAGGAACAGCTAATAACATCGGAGAACGAAATTGCAGGCGTACGACCTTTTCTTTCCGCCCGAATTGCTCTTCCCGATAATCTTCCGGACAAACCGGGAAACGCAAGGGCGCTATCTTATCCGAATGCTCTACAGCAATGCGGTTACTCCGTCCCCAACCATCCTTTTCACAAATTTCATGCAGTACCAAAGGAGTTTGCGGGGTCCCGATCCCTTTATTACACATCAGCCTTACCGCTTCGACAAATTCTTTATAATACCGAGAGACCTGACCGATCAGAACCAAAGAGAAAACAATCGTTTCACCTTCCTGCAATTTCAAAGGAAAAGAGAGCATATTTACCGGCGAAAGCACGGCTATAGCAAAAGATTTCGGAAAACCTCCTTTCAGGATCGCGGCCAAAGGATGAGATTCCGGTAAAGGGAAACGTTCTAACTCAGACAACAGACTGTCTCCCTCCGGTGTCTGCACCTGTTCAGCTGCATATAAAAGATTATTACGGATCAATCCTCCCAGCCATCCCTCTATGATTACCTCAGCCTTCGGAGAAATCGATATATCCAATCGTCGATAAGTCAACTTTTTACATATATCCAATAACATAATTCATCAATTAATCTCTAACTTCAGTATCTGCTGTACACCACCAGCATTTAAAACGTTTCCGAAGATATAAATAAATTTATGAATTTCTCGAAATTTTTATAAAAAAGACCAGGAAACAAGGATATTATTTTATAATACTCTTAAAAACAAAATGTTATAAAAAAATCCCCTCCAACGAACCGTTTGAAGGGGAAATTGAAGCATCAAACCGACTCATTATCAGCGAGTCATATATTTCAAATTGACAGCATATAAGATAATAAATAGAAGAGATATAAGGCCCGAAAAGAACATCACAATCAGGACATACATCGAGAATCCGGCAAAATAAGGCAATACAAAAAGAGCCAGAATCTGAGCTGCCGTATAGAGATAAAAACCGAGACGGCGTAATTGAAACATCAGGATT
The DNA here is from genome assembly GCF_000980245.1 of Odoribacter sp. N15.MGS-14. NCBI lineage: Bacteria > Pseudomonadati > Bacteroidota > Bacteroidia > Bacteroidales > Odoribacteraceae > Odoribacter > Odoribacter sp. N15.MGS-14. Next base: position 9,845 of record NZ_LARE01000076.1, on the reverse strand, counting down.
GCCCCCAGCAAACTGATCACACTCAACACCAGGCTTACGACGGCAATCTCCCTGGCATGTACAAAAGTGGCCTGCAGACTCGCCATAGTCGAATTCAGAATATCGGAAAGAACGGCAGATCCGGCCCCCTGGTCCATACTGTTCAGCATGGAAGAATAATGTTCCATCTGCATCGATGAGTCGGTCAATCCGGCTGTAAATACGGAAAATAAATTGGATAAAGTTCCCCAACCACTACCGATAAAAGTAAGAATACACAATACCAATAAAAAAGTCGGGCGCTGAAGCTTGTTCTGCTGTTCTTCAAAAGGATTTTCCATGTTTTTCAATTCTGTTTGTTCACATTCTATTGGGTACAAAGATACAAAATTCAAAAAATATCTAACCGATTACATCACTTTCAATTCAAAACTTTTCAACAAATAAAAGTTTAAAATGCTTTGCTTTGGAAAAGGATTTAGTTTAATTTTGACAAAAATATTTTTAACTACTTAACTATGGAAAGAGATACCGTTATATTTGACCTGATTAAAAAGGAGTGCCAGCGTCAAAAAGAAGGAATCGAACTGATTGCTTCTGAAAATTTTGTGAGTGATGAAGTCATGGAAGCCATGGGATCCTGCCTGACTAATAAATATGCAGAAGGTTATCCCGGAGCCCGTTATTACGGTGGTTGCCAGATCGTCGACCAGACCGAACAATTGGCGATCGACCGGGCATGCAAATTATTCGGTGCCGAATATGCGAACGTGCAGCCTCATTCCGGAGCACAAGCCAATGCTGCCGTATTCTTTGCCTGTATGAAACCGGGCGATACTTACCTGGGACTGGATTTGGCTCACGGAGGTCATCTGTCTCACGGCTCACCTGTCAACCTTTCAGGAATCAACTATAAACCGATCGCTTATCATGTAAAAGAGGATACCGGTCTGGTAGACTATGATGAAATGGAACGCCTGGCGCTGGAACACAAACCGAAAATGATCGTTTCGGGAGCTTCTGCCTATTCCCGTGACTGGGATTATAAACGGATGCGTGAAATCGCCGATAAAGTAGGTGCAATCCTGATGTACGATATGGCTCATCCGGCCGGTTTGATCGCCAAAGGCCTGCTGAACAATCCGTTCGAATATTGTCACATTGTAACGACCACCACGCATAAGACCTTACGCGGACCACGTGGAGGTATGATTTTACTTCCCAAAGATTTTCCGAATCCCTGGGGATTGAAAACACCGAAAGGAGAAATCAAGATGATGTCACAAGTCATCAATTTTTCAGTATTCCCGGGACAGCAGGGCGGACCGCTGGAACATGTCATCGCAGCTAAAGCAGTCGCTTTCGAAGAAGCGTTGTCCGATTCTTATACCGAATATGCAAAGCAAGTGCAGAAAAACGCAAAAGTTATGGCACAAGCTTTCATGGATAAAGGATATAAAGTGGTTTCAGGCGGAACAGACAACCATTGCATGCTGATCGACCTGCGGACCAAATTCCCGGAACTGACCGGTAAAAAAGCTGAAAACACCCTGGTAAAAGCCGACATTACGATCAACAAAAACATGGTGCCTTTCGACAGCCGTTCTCCGTTCCAGACTTCCGGTATCCGTGTCGGAACTCCGGCTATCACAACCCGGGGACTGAAAGAAGAGGATATGAAAGTGATCGTCGACATGATCGACCGGATCCTGTCGAATATCGACGATGAAAACGTCATTGCAGAAGTGAAGAAAGAAGTCAATGCGATGATGAATCCCCGTCCGATGTTCGCCTGGTAATAGGAAAATATAACCCATTAAAAGCTGCCTTAAGGGCAGCTTTTTTGTTTTCCTCTCACTCCAGGATCTTAAAAGCAATATCGAGATAAGCATCCATATCGATCGTTTTCTCCCGGATATATTCGTCACTGCGTTTATGCCCCAAACGAATCACGATAGCATTTTTCTGAGGAATGACGAACATATACTGTCCTCCTAGCCCCCGAAACGCAGGAAACCGCATCTCTTTGTAATGCATAATCCAGATTTGAAAACCATAATAATCCAATGATCCGTCTCCGAATTCATTTTCCAGATATCCGGCTGGGGTTATCGCTTCATTCAGATAAGTTTCGGAGATCAGCTGCCGGCCGTTCCAATTTCCTTTATTCAGAATCAAACGTCCGAGCCGCGCCAAATCCCGGGCCGTCGTATTGAAACAACAATATGTTTTCTCATCCCCGTCTTCCCGGTCCAGGTTCCACAAAGCGTCGTTGCAGGCTCCCAGGGGTTTCCATAATTTTCTTTCAGCATATTCACTGATACTCACCGGGCTATGGACTTTCACTTCTGTCTTAAAGATCCCCCACTCATATTCCTTCTCTTTATGCACCTTATCTAAAGCTGCTTCGAGCACAAATGAAAGTAATTGAGTATCACCGCTTTTATAGGAATACTTTTTTCCAGGTTCTTCGACTACTTTCAAATCCATAATCAAATCCCGGATCCGATCACCATAGTAAGCCTGAGTGGTTTTCGAAATCAGGGCGGTATAGGCTTCATCCCAGTCCAATCCCGAACTCATCGTCAAAAGATTGCGGATCGTAATTTTATCCCCCTCCTCGAATTCAGGCAAATATTTGCTGACTTTATCGTCCAGACTTTCGATAAATCCTTCGTCATAAGCTATGCCGACCAGCAGGCCGACAATACTTTTGGTAGCGGAAAATATATTGGAAAGCTTTTGCGGTGTCCAATCTTCCCGGTATTCCTCATACCGGATACTATCGTCCTGAATGACGAGATAAGCCACCGTTCCGTATTTTTCGAGATACGCCTCTTCGTCGTCGGTCATCCGGTATCGATTGGCGTCCCTGGCCACCGGCCATTCCCAGCAGGAATCAGCTTTTCCCACCGTATCCGACGGAAAAATATAGGTATCCGAAATATCCGGGAACCAGTGAATCAAAGCCTCCTGCATATAAGTCGGCATCAGCAGAAACAGCAGGGCAATCCCCAGAAACAGCAGGGCACTGATTTTTTTCCATTTTCTACTCTTCATATTCCGCCGAACTTTTCTTTAACCTCCCTTTTCACATTCCCTCAAATCCTCGGTTGTCAAACGTTCCGGTAAGAAACGGGTGACATCCCCGCCGTTCAAATAAATATTACGGACAATCGTCGAACTTACAAACGTATGCTCAGTCGAGGTCAGCACAAAGACCGTCTCGATACGTCCGTCCATGGCCCGGTTAGCTTGTCCGACAGCACGTTCGTATTCAAAATCGGCCGCCGTCCTCAGCCCCCGGATAATGATGTGGGCATTCACCTGCCTGCAAAAATCTACGGTCAAACCGAAATAAGGTTCTACCGTCACCCGATCGGTATCTTCAAAAGCCTTTCTAATCAAACGAATACGACAATCCGTATCGAGAAATTCCTTCTTAACGGGATTGACACCGACAGCAATAATAATCTTATCGAACAATTTCAAGCCCCTTCTTACGATCTCTTCATGCCCGACCGTAAAAGGATCAAAGGATCCGGGAAATACAGCAATTTTTTCCATAGTCGAATAAATCAATCCGACAAACATAACGAAACAAACGTTATAAATAAAAGAAAAAGTCAAAAATATTGCCATTCACTTACAATTTAGAAGCAGAAACAAATTCTCACAAACAATTAATGAATTATTTCTATATTTTCTTGCCATTTTATTAGAAGTTGTCGTTTAAATTTAATATGTTTGTACAAATCAAAATAACAAAATACAAACACTCAAGTTATGGCACAAAAATTATTAATCAGAGATCTTACTTTGAGAGACGGCCAGCAATCTTCTTTTGCAACCCGTATGACTCAGCAGCAGATCGACAGGGTATTACCGTTTTATAAAGATGCAAACTTCTATGCAATGGAAGTTTGGGGAGGAGCTGTTCCTGATTCAGTAATGCGTTATCTGAATGAAAATCCATGGGACAGATTGGAAAAAATCAAAGCCGTAGTGGGTAATGTATCCAAATTAACAGCATTATCCAGAGGTCGTAACCTATTCGGATATGCTCCTTACACAGACGAAATTATCGAAGGTTTCTGCCGCAATTCGATCGAATCGGGCTTAGGAATCATGCGTATTTTCGATGCATTGAACGATGTGAACAACGTCAAATCGACCATTAAATATGTGAAGAAATACGGTGGAATCGCCGACTGTGCAGTATGTTACACCATCGACCCGAAATATCCGAAACTGGGTTTACTCGATAAATTGAAAGGTAAAAAGAATCCGGAACCTGTATTTACCAACGCCTATTTCCTGGACAAAGCCAAACAAATGGCTGCCTTGGGAGCCGACATGGTGACCATCAAAGATATGAGCGGTTTGATCCAACCTTCACGGATTGCAGAATTAATTCCGTTATTCAAACAGAATTTGTCTATTCCGGTAGATTTCCATACTCACTGTACCCCGGGTTATGGCTTGGGTGCTGTCCTGATGGCTATCATCAAAGGCGTAGATATCGTCGATACCAATATCTGGAACTTTGCCGGCGGAACCGGAGCTCCTGCTATCGAACTGGTTTATATATTCTGTAAGAAATTAGGTGTCGAACTGGACGTCAACATGGAAGCCGTTGCAAAAATCAACAAAGAGCTTTACGGTATCCGTAAAGAACTGGAAGCGGTAGATGCCAGCAAGCAATTCCCGAATCCGTTCAACCCGTTGACAGACCAGTTACCAGCTGAAATCGACAAAGAATTCGATAAAGCGATCGAAGCTGCCAAAGCAAACAACGAAGAAGCTTTATTGAATGCTTGTCATGCTATCGAGGCTTATTTCAATTTCCCGAAACCCAATGAATTGGTAAAGAAAGCCGAAGTTCCCGGTGGTATGTACAGTAATATGGTCGCTCAGCTGAAACAATTGAATTCTATGGATATTCTGGAAAAAGCTATGGAATTGATTCCGACCGTACGTTTAGCAGCCGGATTGCCTCCTTTGGTAACTCCTACCAGCCAGATCGTCGGTGCACAAGCGGTTAACTGTGCTCTGGATATTAAAGCCGGGAAACCGATGTACAGCAATGTTTCCAATCAATTTGTGAACCTGGTGAAAGGGGAATATGGAAAAACTCCGGTCCCTGTAGATCCCGAATTCCGTCTGAAAATAGCAGGTACCCGCGAGGAAATCCCTTACGATACCAGCAAATACCAAATGCAGCCAAACCCCGAATTACCGGAAGCAGGCGGAGTGAAACTGGCTGCCAATGAGAAAGAAGTATTGTTGCTCGAACTCTTCCCGCAGGTAGCTAAAAACTTCCTGACTAAACAGAAAGTAGCTGCTTATGAAGCACAGCATAAAGCTGACGCACCCCAGGCAGAAAAAGTGGTTGCTGAAGAGAAGAAAAACGAACCGATCACCGGTAAGACAGTAAAAGCACCGATGCCGGGTAGTATTTTACGCTTCACCGTAAAACCAGGCGATACGGTAACCAAAGGTCAGACTGTAGTCATACTCGAAGCCATGAAAATGGAAAACAGTATCGCAACCGACTATGCAGGTACTGTAAAACGTTTGTTGGTAAAAGAAGGTACTACTGTAGCTGCCGATGCTCCGATGATCGAAATCGAAGCTTAATCATTATAAAGTCCATGAAAAATTCTTTCATGGACTTTTTTTATATCCATTCGTCCCAAGCTTTACAAGCCCAATTTGGGAAACATAACCTTTTCGTCCCCCTCGGCCAAAACAGCATCCAGGTCTTCCCCTTCCTGAAGGTAGAGGTTAATATTATTGATCCGGGCAAACTGATGACTACTACGAAAATCCTCATATCTTTCGTCCAATAATTCATTAAAACGGTCTGTCCTTTCTTCCGGAGTCATCTCCTCCCACTCTTCTTCTTCCAGGATATCCAGCAAAAACTCTGCCGCCCAACTTCCCAATTCCTTTTCTTTATTCCAATCCGGCTCGTAACTGTCTAAAACTTTAAAAAGTTCCTGCAAATACGCAGAATCCCCCCACTCTTTATAAACCTGGACCAGATCTTCCTGATCCGGATAAGCTACGGCCAATTCTTCTAATTTTATTTGATCCATACTTTTAGAATATTAATTACTGATTCAAAACTCCGGAAACCTAAAATCCCCCTTCCTATCCTACAGGTAATGCTTCGGATCTTCAAATTCACAATCATTTTGATTTATCAAAAATAATTAAAAATACAGAAATACCAAGACAAAAGATCGGAATTTAAAAAAAATCATACCCCCGGAACAATTAGTATTCAATTCAAAACTTTAACAACTTTTTCGGTATATGAATTTAAAATAGAAACACATACATTGGCATATTATTTGTATTTTTGTATGAGTTATTAAATTTTTCATTTCTACTATCCTATGATCATCGACACAGGCAATATCCTATTGATAGGAGCTGTTCTCCTTTTTTTCAGTATTATCGCCGGTAAGGCCGGTTTTCGTTTCGGAGTTCCCGTTCTGTTATTATTCCTCGGTGTAGGTATGTTATTCGGTAGCGACGGCTTGGGAATACAATTCAATAATCCTCATGGAGCGCAGTTCATCGGTATGATTGCTCTGAGTATCATCTTGTTTTCGGGTGGTATGGATACCAAATACACAGAAATCAAACCTGTACTGGGCCAAGGAGTCATACTCGCCACCCTCGGGGTGGCACTGACAACAGCCATTACCGGTTTCTTTATTTATTGGATTACCGGTCTCGTATCCGATTTTTCTGCTCTCACGCTGACTGAATCTTTGCTAATGGCAGCTGTGATGTCATCTACCGACTCGGCGTCGGTATTTTCCATCCTGCGAAGTAAAAAACAAGGATTGAAAGAACAACTCCGTCCTATGCTCGAACTCGAAAGCGGAAGTAACGATCCCATGGCTTATATGCTGACGTTATTGCTCATCCAAATTATACAAACTCCTGCAGGTGAAACAAACCTATGGTATTCCTTCCTGATGTTTATCGTTCAGATGAGTGTCGGAGCCGTAGCCGGTTTCTTACTGGGAAAAATGGCCGTATGGCTGATGAACCGGTTGAATATCGGCAACCAATCTCTCTATCCCATTCTACTGTTAGCCTGTGTATTCTTTATCTTCTCTATCACCGAGCTGGTGAAGGGAAATGGCTACCTGGCCGTATACATCGCGGGGTTGGTCGTAGGCAATCACAAGATTCAGCACAAGAAAAGCGTCACCACCTTCTTCGATGGATTCACCTGGCTTTTCCAGATCGTCATGTTCCTTACCTTAGGCTTACTGGTCAATCCACGTGACTTGCTGCCCATTGCAGGACTGGGTTTATTGGTGGGTTTTTTCATGATCATTCTGGCACGTCCCATCAGTGTCTTTTTATGCCTGGCTCCTTTCAGGCAAATGAGTACCAAAGCCAAAGTATATGTTTCCTGGGTCGGTCTCCGGGGCGCCGTTCCGATCATTTTCGCCACCTATCCGCTGATCGCCCAGATTCCCTATGCTTCCCTGATTTTCAATGTCGTATTTTTCATTACGATCGTATCTCTGTTGATCCAGGGAACCACAGTCAGCTATATGGCTAACTTGTTGAACTTATCGGAAAAAGAACCCAAACAAGGTAATGATTTCGGCATGGAACTACCGGAAGAAATCAAATCGGCCATGTCAGAAATCGAAGTTGCGGACAACCTGCTGGCCAACGGAAACCGTCTGATGGACCTGAGTCTACCGGACAATACACTGGTAGTTATGGTTAAACGGGGAAATAACTTTTTTATCCCAAGAGGAGGTACCGGTTTAGATATCGGTGATAAACTTCTTGTTATCACAGACAATGACGAAGAATTAATGAAAACCTATAAAAATTTAGGTATCAACGAATATATGATTCAAAAAAATTCATAAGATAGTCCGGGCATGATGAGATATATTCTGATCGGATGTTGTTTCTTTTGCAGCCTGTTCCTGTCTTCCTGTAACAGCACGAAACGACTCGGCCAAACGGCGACTCAGACGAGCCAACTATCCCACCAACTGGGTTTTAAAGTCAATCGTAAAGACGATCTGCGTCTTTTTTCGGAAGCGGCCCGATGGCTGGGAACCCCTTACCGCTATGGAGGTAGCACCCGGAAAGGAGTCGACTGCTCCGGGTTGGTGAATCAGATTTACAAACAAGTCTATCATCGATCCCTCGAACGTTCCAGTAGTGGTATAGCCACCCGCAACTGCCGTAAAATCATGAAAAGCGATTTAAGTAGTGGTGATCTCGTATTTTTCAATACTTCCCGGAAAAAAAGAAAAGGAATAAACCATGTCGGCCTATTCCTTAAAAACGGCTATTTTATCCATGCTTCTACTTCCAGGGGAGTCATCATCAGTAACCTGAAAGAAGATTATTACCGAAAAACATGGAAACAGGGAGGAAGAGTAAAATAAGCCTATTTCAATAATCTCTTCAGAGTCTGCATCAGCTCTTCCTCTTCGATCTCGCCATTCCATCTCCAAAGTTGTTCTCCGGCTTTGTATATCATCATCAAGGGGACAGCCTGCACCTGATAATAATCTACCAACCGCCGGTTAGCCGGATCATCGATATCGAAGCATTGCAAATTCAAATGCTTGTTATTCTCCAGCTTCCGGACGATAGGTAACATTTTACGGCAATGCGGACACCAACTCGCATAAAACATCACAAAAACCGGCAAATTTCCTTTGATCAAAGCCCATAAATTCTCCATAAATACTCTTTTTTAATAAATAACCATTCATTCAAATAATAATATTTCCTCCGTCTATGATTTCCCACTTCCCATCGATTTCGATCGAAATAATCATTTTTTCATCTGTCTCAAATTCTATACTCAACCGGGTAATCACTCCGGGAATCAAATGCAGACGCTGATCTTCGATCTCTATAGGGGTGACCTCGTTTCCTCCCTGCATGCCGATGCTCAGATAAGCCGTTTTATCCCGGTAAGTCGGGAAAGTATTCACTCCGAACCAATAATCACCGATTCCCTGATTGTCAAATCCGATTTGCTTGGTAATATGTGTAGTACCGCCCAAAATAAAATCGGTAGATACCGTAGCTGCAATATCTCTCACCGTCACCTCTATCCCCGTAACCCAGGCCGGTGGGTTCGTCAATTGAATTTCCAAACGCGACACCATCATCTGTAGCCCCACCGACACCGAGTCCTTCGAAGCTTCTACCCTTGAAGTAGCAGCCAGCAATACCGGAGGTTCTTCATGATCCACAATCGAAAACCAGGCTTGCAATTCCCCTTCCCGAAAAGTCCAGTTAAGTTCTTTCGGATCGTACAAATTGGCAACGAACAGATACCAACGGGGTGGTGTTTCTGAAGCTACCGGAATAACCGGATGCTGGCGACAATAAGCATAATCATACCGATAAGAAGAAGTAATCGCTGTTTCGTCGAAAAGAAACAAATCCAATTGCTCGACAAAGAAATAATAAGACCGGTATCCGGCAAACTCTCTCCCTTCGAAAACATAAGGAACTGCCTGCATTTTAAAAAACAAATCTGCACGGCAATCTTCCATGTTGTCATGTTCCCGCAGACAAGCTGTCAATAAAAACATACATAAACCGATCGACCAAACAGCTTTCATTTGTTATCAGGAATTAGCGGTATATCGGGTAAATATTTATTTTCCCAATAATCAAAAATAAAATAAGTCACCGCCAGATTAAAGCTGAGCCAAGCCCCGGGATCGTCATTAATCGTAGCAGTTAGCCGGATATATTTATCGGGTCGAAAAATCAACGGAGGCATATCTTTGGTTTTCTCCTGTCCGGCCTGTGTGATAAACGTTAACTGAAACGGAGAAGAA
>NZ_LARE01000073.1:0-11339 GCF_000980245.1 Odoribacter sp. N15.MGS-14 | reverse complement strand
AGGAAGGAGAGATAAAAGCGGATAATCCGAATTATAGTTTTGCTTATTATTATAGTGAATTGGTGACAGATGAAAATGGTTTTCTGAAATGTGCTGTCCTCGATTCAACTTTTTCTAAAGACCTGGATATTCCGGCTGCTTTATCTCCTAAGCAATATACTTGTTGGTTTGAGGTGAAAGACAAAAGGACGGAGGTGATCAGCCGGAAAACATTTAATCTTAATGTAGCCTCTTCAATTACCAATGGATGGATGGTGTTGTGTAACGAAGGAGCGGAGCGGAGAGTGAGAATGGATATGATTGGCATGATTTCTGCAGAACGGGAGGTGGTTACTCATGATATACTCACGACTTTGCCATTATTACATGGAGCAATCAGTATAGCGCATGATCCTAAGTTTAATATGACCAGTGGACCTACTTTCCGGGTGTTAACAGAGGATGGCGGGTATAAGCTGAATCCGGAAGATTTTTCTTCAGGCCCCGAATACAGTATGGATTATGAATTCGGAGATCAGACTGTTCATCATATTCCTGTTTCTTATAATTTTGCTTATAATTATCCGGTTGTCGTAGATAAGGAAGGAGATATTTATATGCAGAAAAATGTTGCTGGGGCCATTTTCGGTATGCCTTTCAATGTGCTGAAAGCAGGTACGAATCCGACTTTTAAGGTTTCTCCCTATATAGGGAGTTTAAGCGGTATAGCCGGAGCATTTCTGTATAATGTTACGGACGAACGCTTTATGATGTGGTATGCTTTTTCCGAAGAGATAATGATGGAATTACCGGCTCCGGAACCCCAGCTGTTTGATTGGAATGTGGGCAAAGAATTGATATACATGTCCGGAACAGAGAATAATTATGGGATATACTCCCTGATGAGGGATAAACAGGGACGCTATGCTTTGTATGGGGTTGAGGCCGTGTTGTATTCCTATCCGCCCAAGTATAAACAGACTTTGTGTCAAGATGGGGATGGACAAGGATTGAAAGCAGAACACTTGGCAGAATCGAAAGTATTTGCTTTTCATCCGAAATTGCCTTATCTGTTTTATGCCTATATGAATGAGATTTGGGAATATGATTATTCGACGAAGCAAGCCCGTAGGGTGGCTGTGTTGGGAGATAAGGAGACGGTCACGATGATTAAGTTCAATCGGTTTACCGGTAGCTATTCGAAGGTTCCTAAACCGGATGAGTATTTTGAAATGCAGTACCGCTTGATTGTAGGTTCTGTGGATGGGAATGTAGAGGGGAATAATAATGGGATCTTGAGATTTTATGAGGTTCCTGAGTTGAATAGAGATTTGGTCTTGTATGGAAAACCTTATACCGGGTTTGCTGAAATTAAGGATGTGGTTTTTCGGGAGAATTGAAGTGGAATGAAAATGGGGATTATTCCGGGGTATTTATATGCTCCGGAATTTTAATACCTATTTGTAGGTATGTCGATTTATTAGCAGATTGATTATCTTTGCCACATAATTTGGAGTGGCATGGAAAATAATTATTTGAAGCTTGCTGATATACCGACTGGAGAAGAATGTGTCATCGTAAAGGTGCATGGACATGGGAGTTTTCGAAACCGGATCGTGGAGATGGGATTCGTAAAAGGAGAAAAAGTGACGGTGATAAAAAATGCTCCTTTACACGATCCGATCGAATATAAATTGATGGATGGCCATATTTCTCTGAGACGGAGTGAGGCTCGTTTGATTGAAGTCGTCTGTACTTCCTCGATAGATCAGGAAGGATATAACGGTACGTTTACAGAAGACGAGATTGCCCGGGAAATTTCCGAGAAATCCCGGACGATCAATATCGCTTTGGTTGGGAATCCGAATTGTGGGAAGACTTCTTTCTTTAACCGGGCTACCGGATTGCGCGAAAGAGTGGGGAATTATAGCGGAGTGACGGTGGATGCCAAGCAAGGAACTTGCCACCATAAAGGTTATACGATCAATCTGATCGATTTGCCCGGGACTTATTCTATTACCGAATATACTCCGGAAGAAATTTATGTGCGTGAATTTATTACGAAGCATCATCCGGATTTAGTGCTGAATGTCGTGGATGCTTCTTGTCTGGAACGGAACCTGTTCCTGACTACTCAGCTCATCGATATGAATATCCGGGTGGTGATGGCATTGAATATGTTCGATGAACTGACCAACGAAGGTTCTCACCTGGATTATGGCTATTTGGGACAACTACTGGGTATCCCGATTGTGCCGACGACAGCTTCAAAAGGGATCGGAATCGAAGCCGTGTTGGATAAAATTATCGAAGTGTTCGAAGACCAGGCCAAAGAGTCCCGGCATGTACATATCAATTATGGGACAGAAATCGAAGAGGCGATTGCCCGGATTAAAGTGGAGATCGCCCCGAATAAAAATATTACCGATGAATATGCTCCCCGGTATGTAGCTATCAAATTACTCGAGGATGATCGGATTATGAAAGAACAGCTGGTAACGGTTCCCAATTATGCTTGTATGCTCGAAGTAGCACAAAAAGAAATCCAGCGCCTGGAAAAAGAATATAAGGAAGATACCCGGACGATCATCACGAACCTGAAATATGGGTTTATCCGGGGAGCTTTACAAGAGACCTTCCGGTCGGGAGAAAAGGATAAACGTCAGCTGACGACTGCTATCGATGCCTTACTGACTCATCAATGGCTGGGCTTCCCTTTCCTGATTTTCTTTATGTGGCTGATGTTTCAGGCGACCTTTTCGCTGGGAAGTTATCCGATGGACTGGATCGAGGCGGGAGTAGAAGCCCTCGGAAGTTGGGTGGCCGGAATTATGCCTGAAGGGCCTTTGAACGATTTGTTGGTGAATGGAGTTATTGCCGGAGTGGGGGGAGTGATCGTTTTCTTACCCAATATTCTGATTCTTTTCTTTTTCATTTCTTTGATGGAGGATACAGGCTATATGGCAAGGGCTGCCTTTATTATGGACCGGATGATGCATAAGATAGGACTTCACGGAAAATCCTTTATTCCCTTGTTGATCGGTTTCGGATGTAATGTACCGGCCATTATGGCTACCCGCACTTTGGAAAGCCGGAGGGACCGGATTATGACGATGCTGATTACTCCTTTTATGTCTTGTAGTGCCCGTTTACCGGTATATATACTGTTGGTATCTGCCTTCTTTCCGGTGAATCAGGGCTTGATCCTATTGTCTGTATACCTGATCGGCATATTACTGGCTATCGGAACTTCTTTTTTGTTGAAGAAGACCCTGTTCGCCAAATCTTCGGATCCTTTTGTCATGGAATTGCCTCCTTACCGGATGCCTACGATGCGAAATACCACGATCCATATGTGGGGAAAAGCCGGACAATATTTAAAGAAAATGGGTACGATAATCTTATTTGCTTCTATTCTGATTTGGGCACTGGGGTATTTCCCTTTAAACCGGACGACTATGGCCGATGAGACGGAACATTTGGAGAATTCATATATCGGACAAATCGGGAAAGCCATCGAACCGGTAATTCGGCCTTTGGGATTCGACTGGAAGATGGGCGTGAGTATTGTGACCGGATTGGCTGCCAAAGAGATTGTAGTGAGTTCTATGGGAATTTTGTACCATGTCCCGGATGCCGGGGAAAATTCCCAAAGCCTGATCGAGAGCCTGCAACAGCAACAATATAGTAACGGACAGAAGGTATTTACGCCTTTAGTGGCTTATGGATTTATGCTGTTTATCCTGATTTATTTCCCTTGTATGGCTGTGATCGCTGCTATTCGTAAAGAGGCGGGGTGGAAATGGGCATTGTTTACTATTTTTTATACTACCGGGCTGGCTTGGTTGGTGTCGTTCGGCGTATATCAGATAGGAAGTTTATTTTAGAAAAAAGAATGCTTTGATACAAAACGGTATTGTATATCTGATTATCGTTGTTGCTTTAGTGGGGGCGATACGATTCTGCTACAGGAAACTGAAGGCTTTGAAAAAGGACGAATCATGCAGTACTTGTGACACTTGTCCTTTGAAAGACAGCTGTGCCCGTAAGCCGGTGAAAAAGAAAAGAGGAAGCTGTTGTTCCTCTTAGCAGTCGGTCTTGGAGTCAGAAAAGCTTCAAGGTAATGCTTTCAGCTTCTTTCCGTCTTCTGATCCGTTCTTTTTCGCCGCGTCGGAATACGTAAACGAGACCGTACTCCTCGCACATATAGCGCTTTTCTTCTTCGTCTTTTACCCCTTCGAAATAACGTTCCACTTCGTTCCATACTTCCAGGATCAAGGCATCGGCATCATTCCGGTATTGAGCGACATTCCCGCTTTCCCGGGCTGAGTTATTCTGGAACTGTTTTTGGCGGGTATAGTTTTCTTTGAAATTTTCATAATTGACTTTTACCAGGGCAATCGAAGGACAGTAGATCGGATTACCACCACCGTTACTGATCCGGTTCTGCTCGCCGGCAATTATTTTTTCCCCCCATTGCAGCAAATCCTGTTCGGTCAAAAGAGAAGGAACTTTCGAACTGTTTTCGTCCAAACCATAAAATGTACGGGCTGAGGGTTTCAGCTCTCCACGGGCAATACAAAAATTCAATACCTGAATAAAATGAGAGATATAAAGCCGGGCTTTTTTGGTATATTCAGAGAATTTTTGACTATTATCGAACTGTTTCTCTTTCGCTAACTTAGAGTTGGTGATAGCAACTTCAAATTTAGGTAAAAAGAATTCTATTTTTTGTTTCAAAGCAAAAGGATAGGCTATCGTATCGATCTCGAGATACTGGCCTTTCTTCAAAGCTGCTTTTAATGCCCTTATTCTCGCTGCATCTGTATTAGGTAATCTTCTGTAAGGCATGAGCTTAAACTTTTAATGAACGATATAATACACTACTGCGAAGGTATGGAAAAAAAACGATCAAACCAATATTCGTAAATACGTTTTTTAGTATTTTTATACTATTGCTTGATATTCTTATAGTTATTATAGGTCTCGAGCACTTGTCGTACGTATTTGTACGTTTGACGGCCGTTACAATAGCCGTTTTTAGACAGGGGATCCCGGTAATATTCCGGTTCGTTTTTGTGAAGCAGATAGTAATCGACGTTATTATCCCATAAAGTGGCGTCTTTCCCATATTTATTGGCTAGGCGGATGGCGTCCAGTACGTGTCCGGGACCTGCATTATAGGCGGCCAGAACGAATTTGAGCCGTTCGGAAGAATCGATCGGCTGGCTTGAAAAGTAACGGTCCAGGTAATGTAAATATTCGGTTCCGACATAGACATTACTGTCGGGCTCGAAATAATTTCCGACGTTAAAATGATCGGCTGTTTCAGGAATAATCTGCATTAAACCGTAGGCTCCGACTTCCGATTCGGCATAAGGATCGAATTGAGATTCGGTATAGACCAAAGCTGCCAGCAAACGCCAGTCCCAGCCGAGCTTTTTACTCTCTTTGCGGAATAACTTGTCGAACGGTGAAATATCGCCTTTCTTGATGAGTGTGTATTTGGTCGTGTTGTGAGGAACTGCCGGATGTTTGCCGAAATAACGTTTATAGAGGTAGTTGAGTTTTCCGTTTTTCCGGATTTCTTCCAGCCAGTTGTTGATTTCCGAGCTCAATAAACTGGCATCCGAATGGGTCGCCCACGATACGGAAATATCTTCTTTTAACTTGAGAGCTATATCCAGGTTCTTCATAGAATAACTGGAGGCTTGGGCGATGTTTTCGTCGATAACGGTATAATTGATTTCGCCGGTCTCTACCAGGTGCAAGAGATCTTCATAGGAATAATGCTCGATCTCGGTGATATAAATGTGTATATTCAGAGAATCCTGTATTTGTTGCAGAACCTTTTTATACGAGGTGGCACTTTTGGGAATATAAATCTCTTTCCCGTCTAATTGAGCCATATCTTTGATGGGTTGGCTATTTTTGTTCTGCACGAGTACTTCCCGGGTTTGGAAAAGAGGTTTACTGAAACGGAGCTGTTCATTCCTTTCCGGGGTTTGGGTCAGACTGACGGCTAAGAGGTCGTATTTGCCGCTCTGTAGCCGGCCGATAGCCGTATCTATATCGTTGTTAACTTCGACAATTCGGAGATTGACTCCCAGGTAACCGGCAAAATCCCGGGCCAGATCGTAATGAAATCCCCGCGTAATACCACGGTATACGTAATAGTCGGTCGTATTATAAAAAGTGGAAATCTCCAGACTCCCCCGCGTCAGAATTTTTTCCAGCGATGAAGGTTCCGGTAATATGATTTCCGGAGTAACCTCTTTACCTGACTCACATGCAAAGCAAAGAAAAAGGGTAATATAAACGGCAATTTTAGAGATTGTCATTCAACAAAGATAGTAAATGTTTCTTAATCGAAAAAGTCCCACTTAATACCGAATTTGAGCATACCCGGGTTGATCGGATAATCGGCGGCACTGAAAAAGTCTCCGTGATTTTTTAGCAGATAGTTGATGTGTTCGTATTTGACAAAGATATCGGCCCGTTTGATCCTTAGGTTAAGGAAGACATCGAGCTTCGGATAATTACCGGTTTTTCTTTCCCGCTGGTTATAAAACTGCATAATAGAAGGCATGTAATTGTCGGCGTAAAATTTTGTGTTGTAAAAGACGTCGATTCCTGTCTGTAAAAACAAGGCATTTTTAAATAAGGCATGCTGAAAATAGTTATGGGAATATACAGAAATGGCCGGTAGGGAAAGGATATCTTCCTGGGTACTTTTTTGAAAATATACGGTCTGGTCGAAGTAGAAATTGCCTAATCTGAAATTTTGCTTTCCCCAGGCGGTCAATACCATCAAGGTCTTACTGGTCTGTTGGGGCATCGCTGCCGTATCGAAATAGACGTAACTGAAAATATTGGCGATACCGACTCCTAATTCGGTTCGCAAACGGTTATTCACATAGCGTCCGTCGGCTTTGATGGTTTTGATGGCTTTAAAATCATTTTCCCAGATATCGTGATTTCCGACATAGCGATCGAAGAACGGATTTACACTTTGTAATTCGATCGTCGCATTGGCCCGGATGTATGAACTTCTGTCTTTACGCAAAGCTTGCTGTACGTAGCCGTCGAATTTGAAATTCCCGGCATAGTGCCCCAATACACATAGCTTTCCGGCAATATCGTAAGTGAACGATACATTCGTGTCTACATTGAAAATTCCGGCTGTAATGTAAGTCCCTGAATAGCGGGTATGGCCGAAACTCTCGGTATGGGAAATCGAATCGAAAGCTGTCCGCTGCCGGTAGTTTTCGTGTTTAAAATCCAGACCGGCATATATACCCGGCAAATATTTGTACTTCGGATGTTCGTTCATGACAAATTTAGTGGAGATATCGTACACCTGGTTCGTGATCAGATCCGTCGTAGAAGTACTGTCTATATAGGTATGCGGAAAGAAGTCGAAAGCAATGCTGCCTTCTTTGTATCTGCGTTCGTTTCCTTCGGCCCGGATGTTGATGATGGCTTTAGCCGGATAAGTGGTAAAAGTATCCGTGGGAGTAGTTACTTCTTTGGGATTACCGATATTGTACTGGCCCTGTAATTGAAAATTGGTGTTCCGGTAATTGTTGGAAATATCGTTGCTGCTCAGGTTTACCGGTATATTTTCAGCTTTTTGATTGGTGGAGTCGATGATAAAAGAGATGTCCTTGACACCACCGTTTTCTGCAAAATGCCCATTATTCTGGTTTAAGAAAAAAGAGAGGGCGATTCGTTCTTTCTCATAGGACGAGAACAAAGAAAAATGATACGCTTTGGCTTTTTGGTTCATATAACGACCGTCGCTGGAAATCAGCTGGTAACGAATACCGGCATTCCACCAGGGGCGGATATTTTGTACATGCCATACGTCCAGCAGGTTTTCGGCTTTCCCTTTTCCTCCTCCCGTAAAATATTTCAATCGGGTGAAAGGGGTTGTCGTATTGAAAAGTAAAGCG
This sequence comes from Odoribacter sp. N15.MGS-14, assembly GCF_000980245.1. Lineage (NCBI taxonomy): Bacteria > Pseudomonadati > Bacteroidota > Bacteroidia > Bacteroidales > Odoribacteraceae > Odoribacter > Odoribacter sp. N15.MGS-14. The sequence continues at coordinate 3,405 of NZ_LARE01000073.1, read as the reverse complement.
TCTTCGGGCTTAAAAAGGAAAGCCCGGATTTGAGTCAGAGGGTAAAAATCCTGAACCGTTTCGCGCGTAATAAAAATATTGGAAAGATAAGGAGAGGGAAAATTACCCAGATAAGTGTTCGAAATATTCTTTTTAAAAATGGTATTGAAATTCTGAATACCGTCCATCAGCGTATCCAGAGCAACCTCTCTTTTATATACTCCGTTCCTTTCCCATTGCCAGGTATGACGGAAATGAGGCACATTGGATTCCGGTATAGAATCGGAAGATAATGAAGAGTTGCTACCCTCCATATCCGGAGGGATTTCTGTATCGAATACGTTTTGTGCACGACAAAACAAATGCAATGATGCGAATAGTATTATGCAGATAAATTTTTTCATCGCTGCAAATATACGTAAACTTTTAAAACTCTCATAAATTACTTACTTTTGTCCCTTGGAAAAATGTTTTTTCCGGGAAAGTTTTAATACTATGGATAAAAATCAAATGATTGTAGAACCAGAAGAAGGTAAGACCTTGAATTTTATTGAACAGATTATTGAAGAGGAAATTGCTGCCGGTAAAAACGGGGGAAAAGTACATACCCGTTTCCCGCCGGAGCCGAATGGATATTTACATATCGGACATGCTACTTCAATATGTCTCAATTTCGGGTTGGCTGCAAAATATAATGGAGCGTGTAATTTGCGTTTCGATGATACCAATCCTTCTAAAGAGGATGTGGAATTTACAGATGCAATTCAGGAGGATATAAAATGGCTGGGATTTCAATGGGACGGACCGGTCAGGTATGCTTCCGATTATTTCCAGCAGCTGTATGATTGGGCCGAACAGATGATCCTGGAGGGGAAGGCTTATGTTGACGATCAGACAGCAGAAGAAATCAGTGCCGGGAGAAAAACAATTACCGAACCGGGAGTGAATAGCCCTTACCGGGATCGTTCGGTAGAAGAAAATCTGGATTTATTCCGGCGGATGAAAAATGGAGAGTTCCCGGAAGGTAGCCGGGTGTTGAGGGCTAAGATCGATATGGCTGCTGCCAATATGTTGATGCGTGACCCGATCATGTACCGGATTATCTACTGTAGCCATCATCGAACCGGTGATCGGTGGTGCATCTATCCGATGTACGACTTTACTCATGGACAAAGTGACTATCTCGAAGGAATCACTCATTCGATCTGTACGTTGGAATTTGAGATTCATCGGCCGCTTTACAATTGGTTTCTGGATCAGTTGACAACGACCGAGTACCGGCCACGGCAAATTGAATTCGCCCGTCGCAACCTGAATTATACAGTGATGAGTAAACGGCGTTTGTTGGAATTGGTACAGAAAAAGTATGTTTCCGGTTGGGACGATCCCCGAATGCCGACTATTTGCGGATTGCGCCGGCGTGGTTATACCCCCGAATCTATTCGGATGTTTGCTGAAAAGGTGGGAGTGGCCCGGCGGGAAATCGTCGTGGATATGGCGTTGCTGGAATATTGTGTCCGTGAACATTTGAATAAGACGGCTCCTCGGGTGATGGCAGTGCTCGATCCGGTGAAAGTGGTCATCGATAATTATCCTGAGGGAGAGACGGAATATATGGAAATCGAGAATAATCCGGAAGATGTGAATGCCGGAGTGCGTAAGGTGGCTTTTGCCAGGGAACTTTTCATCGAACGAGACGATTTTATGGAAGATGCGCCGAAGAAATTTTTCCGCCTTACTCCGGGACAGGAAGTACGCCTGAAAGGTGCTTATATTATTAAATGTACAGGGGTCGATAAAGATGCCGGTGGAAATATCACTTTGATCCATTGTACTTATGATCCGGAATCCCGAAGTGGTAGTGGAACGGAGGCCAGTAACCGGAAGGTAAAGGGTACTTTGCACTGGGTGGCAGCAACGGATGCTATCGAAGCTGAAGTCCGTCTTTACGATCGTTTGTTTAAGGATGAAGATCCGGCAGGACACAAGGAGGTCGATTTTAAGGAGTTTATCAATGAAGATTCACTGAGAGTACTTAAAGGATGTAAGTTGGAATCCTCGATGAGACGGGCTAAACCTGGAGATCGTTTTCAGTTCCAGCGGTTGGGATATTTTTGTGTAGATCCCGATTCAACGGATGGACAATTAGTAATCAATCGTACCGTATCGCTCAAAGATACCTGGCAAAAAATGAATAAATAAATGAAGAATAAAAGCATTTGGAATGAGATGAAACCATACCTGATCATCTCATTCGGTATGTTGGTTTATGCTTTTGCCGCAACAGGTTTCCTGGTGCCTCATAAGATTGTCGGTGGTGGAGCTACAGGTATTGCTACTGTATTATTCTATTTGTTCAAAATTCCGGTAGGTATCGGTTATTTTTTGGTGAATATCCTGTTGCTGATTATTGCGATGAAGGTATTGGGACCGAAATTCGGTATCAAAACCATTTTCGCTATCATTGTCGGGAGTGTGTTCCTGGGTATTATGCAGCCCTTGATGCCTGTGGACGGTATTTTACCCGACGAGAAATTTATGAGTACCATTATCGCTGCAATGCTGACCGGTATCGGTATCGGCGTATCGCTCTCTGTTGGTGGAAGTACCGGAGGTACGGATATCATTGCGATGTTGGTGACCAAATACCACAATGTCAGTCCGGGGCGGGTATTGATGGTATGTGATTTCTGTGTCATTGCGATGACTTTGCTGATATACGACCATGTCGATCGGGAAGCCTTCGGTGGATTGATATACGGTTATGTCATGATGGGAATCGTTTCTTTTACCGTGGATTATGTATTGACCGGAAAAACACAGTCGGCCCAGCTTTTTATCTTTACTGATAAATATGATGAAGTGGCCCGTGAGCTGACGAATCAGGTACATCGGGGTGTGACTCTGATCGATGCTAAAGGTTGGTACACCGGACAAGATAAGAAAATTATCCTGATTGTTGCCCGTAAACACGAAGCTTCCGATGTATTGCGCATTGCCAAGCAGATCGATCCGGATGTGTTTATGACGATGGCTCCCGTGATGGGAGTGTTCGGTAAAGGATTCGAAGAGGTGAAGGGGGTGAAGTAAACGAATCTGAAGATTCGAAGGGAATCGTGCAAATAGTAGGTTTGCACGATTTTTTATGCCTTGATGGAAAGAAGGTTGGTATTCTGGTCGAAATACGATATATATAATCTATTCGATTAGTATGAATAACCATAAATAGCGTGAACCGATGGAAATTTGGAATAAAATAAGATAAATATAATAGTTTGATAATGAATGTATTGTGTAGTGGTCGTTCATTTTTTTGAAAAAAAGTGTGTAAAAAATTTGGAAATGGGATATTAATGTTTCTATCTTTGCAGCCGCAATCAGGAACCGATGTATTGAACAAACGGAGGAGGTGAGAGGGTATGATGT
>NZ_LARE01000075.1:0-12378 GCF_000980245.1 Odoribacter sp. N15.MGS-14 | reverse complement strand
CCTTCATTAACCTCCCTTTTATACAATTATATGCAAAATTATGTAATGTGACATTAAAATAACCATCACCTATGATGTTAATATGAACAATCTTCCGCAATTTAGGCTCAAGATCAGCCCCTCCATAGATATCTACCTGACACTCTATAGGCACTTGCTTAAACTCAAAATTATCCGGAAAATTACATCCGACCAATTCTCTATTGGTTTCCATATCGATCTCACAACATTTCCCTCTATAGCCTACATTACAAAAACATTGGTATCCGTCCCATGCCCTCGTACCCTCCGGGAAACAGGGATTGGGATCGTCATCATTAAAGGTGCTTACACTAAATAAAAACGAAAGGCCTGTTACCAAAACCAAAGACCCCATTTTCAAATACTTAATTAAAAACGTTTTCATCATCATAAAATTTAAAAGTGAATAATAATCATTCAAAATCGTACTGATTTTGGATGAAACATTTGCAAATCATCGCATTTTTATTTTATTCACTTTTAAATTTCATTGATTATGAAAACACCTTTATTAAAAAATCTGAAATTATGGATTTTGGCCGGAATTACCGGTTTATCTTTTTTATCCAGTATGACTGTTTCTGGAAACGAGGATTATTATCCTTGTTATAAAGAGGGTACGATTACCTGGACAGGAAAGGAATGTATATGTGTACAGGGATATACAGGAAAATGTTGCGAGGTGGACCAAATGACAAATGAGTCGAAGGCTAAATGTAGCCTGCAATAATTTCTCGATTGGTATCTTCGACACCGACTTTCTATTCCGATTTCGGGTTTTATACCGGAAGACCGATTCGTCCGGAACGGTCAGTGAAAGAAAGAGCCAGCCGACCGACAAAAACGACGGGGTCTCCGAACACGAACACCGAAGACGAATAAATAACAAAATAATTGTTCGTTTAATTGGTGATAATATTTCTAATATTAATTTGTTTAAGGAAAAAATTATTTTTCTGATTATTAAGCGTATAGAACTAAAGGAGCAGAAGAATTCCAAAGTAAGTATACAGCAAAATTAATCGAACGATAATCTTTTTCCAATTCGCTCCTCAATGTTCTCAGCCCATTCCGGAGTAGAGTCTTCAATGTATTGACGGATATATTCAGTTCGGCTGCGGCATCCTTATATTTCATTTCTTCGAGCAGGATCCGGGTAACGACAGCCCGGGTCTGAACGGGTAATTTCGAAATAGCCCGATTGATTCTGTCGGCCACTTCGGAATCCATTTCCAGTGCTGTTTCTACTGCAATATTTACCTCGGGAGGCAGATCTCTGCGCCGATTCCATACATCCTTACGATGTTCATACGTGTAGCAAGCATTCCGGACAGAAGTAAAAAGATAAGAAGGAAGTGCCGAAGGAAGTAGTTTTTCCAAATAGTCGTCTGTCCACAACCGGATAAAAAAGTCCTGTACAATATCCTCTGCTGTAGAAAGAGAATGGACAAATTCATCCGCAAAGAGCACCAAAGGCCGGTAATACCGCCTGAACAGCACTTGTATCCCTTGCTTACGGTCAATCTTAAAGCACTGAAGTATGTCTGCATCCGAAATCATAACCACCATAGAAACGTTTGTACAAATATACGACATTTCGGATACATTAACACTTCAGTGGCTTAACTTTCCCGATTACTGCCTCCAGCGATATCCAACAGTTCGGAAGTAATCCCTTGTTGTCTCAATTTATTATACTCCAGCTGCAACTTACCTAATAATTTCACGGCATTATCATTAGCCATCTGCATCGCCAGAATACGGGCAGCCTGTTCGGAAGTTTTATTTTCCATCAACAGATCGTACATCAAAGCATGCATCATCAGGGGATACAACATGGTTAATATTTGTTCACATCCGGGTTCATAAATATACCATGGACCGACCCGATCTGTGGTTTCTATTTTTTCTTCCGGTTCTACAGCAACCGGCAAAAAAGAACGTAACCGCACGATTTGTACGCCCATACTTTTATAATGTGCATAAACAACTCCAACCTGATCGTATTTCCCTTTCAAAAAATCTTCCATCAGTTCATCCGCCAATTCCCGGGTAGCCGCCATATAGTCTTTCTTTTCAAAAGCTTCGGGATGTCGGGCCAGGCGAATGCCCTTTATCCGTTTCACTTCAGCCAGTATTTTTTTTCCGACCGGAAAAACGGTAATTTCCCGGATACCCCGTTTTTGATAAGCCTGTACTTCCTCCACCAATTTTTTATATAAATTGATATTGAAAGCTCCGCACAATCCATCGTCGGAAGCAAAAATAACAATAGCCACCTTCTTTACCTGGCGTTTCACTGTCAATGGCGACTGAAACTCACAACCGGATCTTTCAATATGGGCATATATTTCCCATAACTTCCGGCGATAAGGCTCGGCCTGAAGCAACTTGTTCTCGGCCTTTCTCAACCGGGCAGAAGAAATCATCTTCATTGCTCCGGTAATTTTCTGAGAGGAATGGACAGAATTGATCCTTCCTTTCAGTTCACGCATCGTTGCCATTCTTCTCTTTTTTACTTATCTACAAATTCTTCGGTTTGTTTCACGGGTGCAGCAAATTTATCGGCTACTTCCTTAGCCACTTCCTCCAACAAAGCAGCGACGACTTCGTCCAGATGTCCGACCTTCAATTCATCCAACACCTCTTTCCGGTAACGTACCCGAAGAATATCGAGAAAATATTTCTCAAAATCGCCGACATGTTTTAAAGGTACCCGTTGTAACAATCCCTGGGTTCCGCAATAAATAATAGCAATCTCTTCTTCTACAGGCATCGGGGCATATTGAGGTTGTACCAATAGGCGGGCATTTTTTTGTCCTTTATCGATTACCATCTGAGTGACCGGATCCAAATCTCCTCCGAATTTGGAGAACGACTCGAGTTCCCGGTATTGAGCCTGATCGATTTTTAAGGTTCCGGCAATTTTTTTCATCGCTTTCACCTGAGCATTTCCTCCTACCCGCGATACTGAAACACCTACATTGATTGCCGGCCGGACTCCTTCGTTAAACAGAGAAGTTTCGAGGAATATCTGACCATCTGTAATCGAGATGACATTCGTCGGAATGTATGCCGACACATCGCCGGCCTGAGTCTCGATAATCGGTAAAGCGGTCAGTGATCCTCCGCCTTTGATCACCGGTTTCAACGGTTCGGGCAGGTCGTTCATCGTCGAAGCCACCTCATCATTGGATATAATCTTGGCCGCCCGTTCAAGCAAACGGGAGTGCAAATAAAAGATATCCCCCGGATAAGCCTCTCTACCCGAAGGTCTGCGCAAAATCAAAGAGATTTCCCGATAAGCTACAGCCTGCTTCGACAAATCATCGTATACGACCAGCGCATGCCTCCCGCTATCCCGGAAATATTCTCCGATCGTCGCTCCGGCAAAAGGTGCATAATAACGCATGGCAGCCGAATCGGACGCATTGGCAGCCAATACTACCGTGTAGTCCATCGCTCCGTGAGTTTTCAATACGTTGACCAAGGCTGCCACAGAAGAAGCTTTCTGACCGACAGCGACATAAATACAATAAACCGGTTTACCCTGCCGGTAATTTTCACGTTGATTCAATATGGTATCGATAGCGATAGCCGTTTTTCCGGTTTGCCGGTCACCGATAATCAGTTCCCGTTGTCCCCTTCCGATAGGTACCATCGAATCCACCGCTTTAATCCCTGTCTGCAAAGGTTCTTTAACAGGCTGCCGATAAATTACCCCGGGAGCCTTTCTTTCCAAAGGCAGTTCCAACAGATCGCCGGTAATCGGCCCTGCCCCGTCGATGGGTTCTCCCAATGTATCGATTACCCGTCCCAACAATCCTTCTCCCACATGAATAGAAGCAATATGCCCGGTGCGTTTAGCCGTAAAATTCTCTTTCACACGATCTCCCAAATTCAAAAGCACGACTCCCACCTGATCTTCTTCGAGGTTCATGGCTACTCCCCTTACCCCATTTTCAAATTCGATCAGTTCGCCGGAAGTCACATTGTCCAGCCCGAATACATTGGCTACGCCATCTCCTACCTCCAATACAGTTCCAATTTCTTCAAATTCAGCTTTCAAATCAACGTTATCCAGTTGTTGCTGAAGAATATCTGATGTTTCACTTGGTTTTATCATAATCTAATCATTTATACTTATCCTCTCCTATTTCAATTGCTTTGCGATTTTTTTCAACTCTCCGCCTACTGAATAATCGAGCTGCATGGAATTTACCCGGAGTACAAAGCCCCCGATAATAGCCGGATCTACCTTTTCGACAAATTCGATCTGTCTGGAAGTCCGGTCCGTTACCAGTTTTTTTATCCGGTCCAGCGTCTCCTGCTTCAAAGCAACCGCCGTGATAATCTTTATTCGTCCGATCTGGTACACCTTCCGGTATAACTTCTGGTACATCAGACAAATAGAGCGGATATACATCTCGCGGTGATTTTTTATCAGCAAACGGATTCCCCGCAGATACAACGTTCCGGGTTCGATCCCGATAGCGATCGTCAACAATTGTTCTTTATCCCGGGGAGACAATATCGGATTCAGTAATGCCTTATGTAAATCGGGATGGGAAATATAATTTTGTTCGAAGGTCTTCATTTTTTGATATACCTCTTCCGCAGCATTATATTTCTGTGCTACTTTCAGCATAGCCAAAGCGTATCTCCGTGCTATTAAACCTTCATCCATATCATTACAGTTTCTGAGCTGATTCCAGCTCATCCAACATTCGATCCACCAATTCTACCTGAGCAGTATCTTTCGACAAATCTTTTCTCAATACTTTCTCCGCGATCTCGAGTGACAAACGGCTCACCTGTCGCCTCATTTGTTTTTCGGCCTCCCGTTTAGCCTGTTCCATAGAAGCTTTTGCCTCTTCCATCATCTTCCGGACTTCATCGGCAGCTTCTTTTTTTGCGTTCTCGATCATCTCCCGTTTCATCCGTTCGGTTTCCTGTAAAGCAACCAATTGTTTTCTATGGGCTTCGGCCAGCATCTCTTCCACTTTTGTTTCCACTTCGTCCAGCCGTTGTTTTGCCTCGCGGGTAAATTTCACCCCACTATCGATAAAATCCGCTCTTTGTTCTATACTTCGGATAATCACGGGCCAGGCATATTTAGCCAGGATAGCCAGAATGATCAGAAAGACCACCAGCATCCAGAATACCAACCCGATCTCCGGTTTAAAGAGTCCCATAAACGATTATATAAACAAGGCCAACAAACATACAATGATAGCAAACAAAGCGACTCCTTCAATCAAAGCAGCGATCACGATCATATTCGTACGAATATTCCCGGTCTGCTCGGGTTGGCGGGCAATAGCGTCCATGGCATTCGCCCCGATCTTCCCAATACCTATACCTGCACCGATAGCAGCTAACCCTGCGCCGATGGCAGCACCCACTTTTGCCAGACTCATTCCGGCAGCGACCTGTAATAAAATCATACTTAACATAGCTTTTCAATTTTAAAATTATTCTATTTTATATTATTTTACTTTGTTCATTTCTCATGCCGGGCCCCGGTTTCCGCAGGTCTTGCCAAAGAAATAAAAATGGCAGACAACAACATAAATACATAAGCCTGTATGAAGCAAATCAACAAATCGATAAATCCCATAAATACAGCAAACACAACGGCAATCACGGTCGAAGTCCCCATAATCACAGGTCCCATCGCTGCAAAAATGAAAATCAGGGAAATCAGAACCAAAGTAATCAAATGTCCACCGAGCATATTGGCAAACAACCGGATCATCAAAGCAATCGGTTTGGTAAACACACCGAAAATCTCGATGACAGGCATCATCGGAACCGGACATTTCAACCAGGTCGGCACTTCGGGCCAAAAAATATCTTTCCAATATCCCTTACGTCCTGAAAAGTTGACTACGACAAAAGTACACACAGCCAACACTAAAGTGACAGACATATTTCCGGCCAGATTGGCACCTCCCGGAAAAATAACAATCAAGCCCATCAAATTCATCAAGAGAATAAAGAAAAATAAGGTCAGCAAATACGGTCCGAAACGCCGGGCATCTTTCCCTAAAATCGGTACAATCAACTCCTCATACAACATACCGACTCCAAATTCCATCATTCCTTTTACACGCCGCGGCGCTTCATACGGTTTCTTCTTATACCACCGGACCAATGGAAAGACGAGCCAACAAAGCAGTAAAGCACATATAAATAAAGCCAGTACATTTTTAGTGACCGAAAAATCCCAGGGCCGGTAAATATGGCCGGAAGCATCCCGGGCAATCACTTTTCCCTCGTATTCGCCCTCACCGGCAATATAAAAACCTTCATATTCCTGTCCTCCGGCTAATTTTGCAGAACTGAACACATGCCATGTTCCTTCTTCATCCCTGACAATCACGGGTAACGGGATATGCAAATTCCAGACATTCCATCCGTATTCATCTCCCAGATGTTCGAATATCGATTTTTGGGGATTGAATGATTCTGCTGCTGTTTCGTCTGCCTTTACCCATTGACCGGCCAGCAGGAATAGACTCAGTCCTAACAGATACCTGATTAATTTCATATTTTACTTCGTTTCAGAAATTACAAGCGTTGCCGGCTAATTAATACAAACGACAATCCGATTATCCAATACTTCGACAACTCCCGAATCGATCGTCAGTTGCTTTTCTCCTCCTCCTGTATCATAAACCACATTTCCATGCGTGAGTGTGGAAATCAGGGGGGCATGTTGTTCCAAGATAGTAAAAGTACCCAGGGAACCGGGTAAAGTCACCCGTTGTACATTCCCCTTAAACAATACTTTTTCTGCAGATATTATTTCCAGTCTCATAGTTATACAAATTACAAATTTCCAACCTAACAAGTCTCCAATTCTTCGCTTTCTTCCCGCCTATAACCTGCCTATAGCTTTTTGCCTTTCACTTTACCGCCTCTTTCATCATCTTCTTCCCTTTTTCGATCACATCCTCGATGGTTCCGGCATTCATAAAAGCCTGCTCGGGATACTCGTCCATTTCTCCGCTGAGAATCATTTTAAAACCCCGGATCGTTTCTTCGAGAGGGACCATAACTCCCTGCAGTCCGGTAAATTGTTCTGCCACATGAAACGGTTGTGAGAGATAACGCTGAGCACGCCGGGCGCGGTTTACCACCAATTTATCACTATCCGAAAGTTCATCCACACCGAGAATTGCAATAATATCCTGCAATTCCTGATAATGCTGTAACAATTCGATGACCTGCTGGGCCGTATTATAATGTTCCTCCCCGACAATATTCGGATCGAGGACACGGGAAGAAGATTCCAGCGGATCCACTGCGGGATAAATACCCAGTTCGGTAATCTTCCGGCTCAGTACGGTTGTCGCATCCAGGAAATTGAAAGTCGTTGCCGGTGCGGGGTCCGTCAAGTCGTCGGCAGGTACATAAATAGCCTGTACCGAAGTGATGGAACCATATTTAGTAGAAGCGATCCGCTCCTGTAACTTCCCCATCTCAGAAGCCAGCGTCGGCTGATATCCAACAGCCGAAGGCATACGTCCCAACAAAGCCGACACTTCCGAACCCGCCTGAGTAAACCGGAAAATATTATCGATAAAAAACAGGATTTCCTTTCCTCCTTCGTTAGAATCCCGGAAAGACTCGGCTACTGTCAGTCCCGACAAAGCCACCCGTAAACGTGCTCCGGGGGGCTCGTTCATCTGTCCGAACACCAGGGTAGCTTGTGACTGACTCACCTGTTCCATATCCACGCTTTTCACGTCCCATTTCCCTTCATTCATCTCTTCCTGAAAACGTTCACCGTATTTCACTACTCCCGATTCGATCATTTCCCTCAGCAAATCGTTTCCTTCACGAGTCCGTTCACCGACTCCGGCAAACACGGAATATCCATTATGCCCTTTGGCAATGTTATTGATCAATTCCATGATCAACACCGTTTTCCCGACTCCGGCCCCACCGAACAAACCGATTTTTCCTCCTTTGGAATAGGGAGCCAATAAATCGATCACTTTGATACCGGTCAGCAAAAGCTCCTGAGTCGTCGTTAAATCTTCGAATCTCGGCGGTTCCCGATGAATAGATAACGTATCGGTATAATCCAGTTTTCCCAATTTATCGATAGCATCTCCGGTGACATTCAATAACCGTCCCTTGATTTGTTTTCCCACCGGCATCGTCAGTGTACGTCCCAAATCCCAGGCTTTCATGCCCCTGCGCAACCCATCGGTCGTATCCATCGCAACACAACGGACAGTATCTTCTCCGATATGCTGTTCAACCTCGATAATCAATTTTTCGCCATTATCCCGTTCTATCCGTAAGGCTTCATAAATAGGAGGCAAATCCTCTCCGCCATTTTCAAAAATGACATCCACAACAGGTCCGATCACCTGTGTTACATATCCAAACTTCTCTGCCATAATATTGATTTTCATTAATTATTTAACAATTTCCGAATCAGCCTTACCTCCCCTATTTATCCACTTGCGTGCATATCCCTTTTTGTCACCGATTCTCAGAACGAACTACACATACTTCACCTTCCCCTGATTTGTGTAGAACCAGGTTTTTCCTCTTTTAACGAGAATGCTAAATGATAAGTTTCTCTAAAAAGTACAAAAGAAAACTCTTGTCGTGCCAGACAGATAACATCCTCATCCATTCGGAGGCATACCACATCTGCAAACGCATAGGCACACGAATTTTCTGAGCACCGTGCAGAATTTTATAAGATAAAATATTCCAGCTTTGATCGCTCCCGGCCGATAAATCGATTTGAGTAACCGGATTCAAAGCCTTTAGAATCAGAAAATACGGAATGTGGTTGTTTTTTAAATCTGAAGACGAAACTTCTACCAGGACAGGCTCATTCACAATTTCTTCTTCGGCAGTATAATCTGTCAAGCTTTCTTCCCTATCGATTGCCGACCCCTTTGTCCACAAAAGAAGAAACAATACCCCATATATCAGTAGAAACTTCATCGCTTTCAAAAATAAACTATTTTTTCATCACTAACAACTAATAACAAAAATAATGCCACAAAAAAAACGGAATGTTCCTCCTTAGTTGCCCAACTTCCATTATCTTTGTATTGGAATTAACTTGGACACAGAATGTTAAAACAGTCCCAGAGATTAAACCATTAATTATTTATAAAAATCGTATCTTTGAAGCGAAATTTGAGTGATATAAATTATGAGATTTGACGAAGTAAATTTAGACGAGAACGTACTGCAGGGAATAGAAGCTATGAACTTTCAGGAGATGACTCCAGTGCAAGAACAGACCATTCCGGTCATATTAGAAGGGAAAGATATCATCGGATGCGCTCAGACCGGAACCGGTAAAACGGCAGCTTACACCTTACCTCTACTCAGCCGTTTAGTCGCAGAGGGTAACCCCGACAATCACATCCGTGCAGTCATCATGGTACCTACCCGGGAATTGGCCCAACAGATCGACATGCAATTCGAAGGTTTTTCTTATTTTCTCCCCATTTCGACGACCGTAGTCTACGGCGGAGGAGACGGGGCCGGATGGGATCAGCAAAAGAAGGGTTTATTAATGGGAGCAGATGTGGTGATCGCTACTCCGGGACGTTTATTGTCACACATTGCCAATAGTGGTATCGATCTTTCACAAGTCAGCTACTTCATTCTGGACGAAGCCGACCGGATGCTGGACATGGGTTTTTTCGACGATATCATGCAAATAGTCAAACAGATGCCGACCAAACGTCAAACAATTCTGTTTTCAGCAACTTTACCACCGAAAATCCGGCAGTTAGCCAAACAGATATTGAAAGATCCGGCAGAGATCAATATCGCCATTTCCAAACCGAACGAAGCAATTATCCAATCGGCTTATATCTGTTATGAGACGCAGAAAATGACTATCATCCAAGAGTTATTCAGTAAACCCAACCGCAAAAAAACCATCATATTCTCTTCTTCCAAACAAAAGGTAAAAGATCTGGCCTATTCTTTAAAGCGCATGAAACTCAATGTTGCAGCCATGCATTCCGATCTGGAACAGGAACAACGGGAAGCGGTAATGCTCGACTTTAAAAACGGGAAGACCGACATTTTAGTCGCAACCGATATTGTTGCCCGGGGCATCGATATCGACGACATCGGTTTGGTCATCAACTACGACGTTCCCCACGATCCGGAAGATTATATCCACCGCATCGGCCGTACAGCCCGGGCGAATGCGGATGGTGTAGCCATTACTTTCGTCTGCGAATCGGAACAGGGTAAATTTCATAAAATCGAAGAATTTATAGAAAAAGATATCTATAAAATTCCGTTACCACCGACTGTAGGTCCTGGCCCTGCCTACAACCCACAGGCATTCGAGCGCCGTCCGAGAGGAAAATTCAAAAACAATCGCCCGGGAAGGAAACGTCCTTATACCCGGAAGAAGAATTTCAATAAACCGGAAAATTAAAGAGAAGAGGAACGCTGATTGGCGCAACTTCGGTTCCGAAAACAAAATATAAATGGTGAACTTCAGCTCCGCCAATCAGTATCAGACAAGCCTCCCGATCATTCCGAATTCATGCCCGAACCTGGAGAAAAATTCCTCTGTCAACGGGCTCCGATAAAGGTAACTTTCATTTTAACCGGATCGGTCCCGGGAGTCAAAGGTGCGGACACATCGATCAGCAAATTGGCTTTTTTATCTTTTACCGTCCCGCTCACTGTTATATCGGCCTGAAGAACGCCATTCATAATCGGTACCTGAGATGCGCTACCGTTCACTTCTCCTTTATCGTTCACAGCAACATTTTTTATCTCCAGATCCCCCACAGGGACCGTGCCGAATTTAAAATCTTTCAGCTCGAGATTTATCCTATCTTTTCCTGCATCGACAATGGTAATCTTTTGTCCGGTCAGTGGATCACCGATCGGAGTCCCTGCCTCATCCGTCACCGTAATCGTTCCCGTATAGTTTCCTGCCACCGCTTCTTTCTTATCATCGTCGTCATCACTACAAGCTGTCATCCCTAAAAAGAATACAGCCATCATCAAAAAACAGAGTTTCTTTTTCATCATTTTCTTACCGTTTAATCCTAATTATTATCTAATCTTAATCATACGGCCAATAATAAAAAAGGTTGTTTCTCGTCTAAACCGAACCTTGAAAGTTAAACAAAAAACTTTTAGGATTGAGTTATTATAAAGTACACCTATGAGAAAAAGTTCCAACTAGTGATAAACGTGAAGATCGATATGCCGATAGATTGATTATTAATTAAAAATCAAATTGCATTTAAAGGAAAAGAGCCCGGTACAATACCGGGCTTTATATCAAAATAAATAATTTTTTCTGAACAACTTTTGGGGTGTACTTCAAAACCCCCGTTCTCTTATTCCAGATTTACACAAATCGGGAAAATATTCCTATTCAGCATTAATAATTTCAATGTCATCCACAATCAACTCACTTCCGGGAGCTCCTGCAAATTCTGCACCATTTTTACTGGAAGAGCAAATGATTGAAAATTTATACTTTTTAGCCGGATCATAGGCTTTCAGATAATTCAGACTAACTTCAAAGGGAGTAAAAGCCGATTTTTCAGCACCATCTGTAAACATACCAATTGCCACAATATTAGTTGTAGCCGGATCGTATAGAGTCACACCGTCCAACCACTCAGTGGTATAGTCGTTCACTTCATATAATACCGCCGTAATGGCACAACTATCTGTCATTTCAGGAACCGGAACTCCCGTAACGACAGTAGACCAGCCGGAACCGGACACTTCGGTTTTATAATAGGTTTCCCCGGCTTTGTATTTATAGTATCCTTTTACAGTTTGTGGTTGGTTATAATAAGGTACCCCAAAATGAGTACTCTTCAATGTATTACCCATATCGACCACAAACTCACCCAAAAACAAAGAGGCTGCTGTTACCTTGGGCACAACGGTTAACATATACATACCCTTGCTGTCATTTGAAACAAGTCTTGCTCCCTTACCACTACGTCCATCTGCCTCCCCAACTCCGACAGCATCCATCGGACAAGCCGACAAGAGTCCTTTCAAAAGCACCAAAGCTGAATTGCTAGTCGCCCATCCGGCAGGATCGTAATAATCCAAATCACTAGGAACTATATTTCCTTCATCATCCGTTGCTTCGGCACTATGGAAAACCCAGGATTCAAAATCATAGTAGGACATGGTCTGAACGATTGAAACGGTATATACTTGCTGCGTACCATCTTCTGCAATAACGGTATAAGTTACTTTACCTGAAAAATCCTGAGCCACACCACTAGCTGGCATAACAGTAGCCTTTTCTGAAACAGCTATTGTAGGAATCAAAGTTTTCAATGTCTCCGTTCCGGTCGT
>NZ_LARE01000074.1:0-12602 GCF_000980245.1 Odoribacter sp. N15.MGS-14 | reverse complement strand
GTTTACAGCCAAACCAAAAGCCCGGTCGCCCCGGATTATTGTTTTCGGATTCATAAAACCATGGCTCCGGGTCATCATCACTACTGCACACGAATTATCCCCATCTCTCAAGTTCGAAACAAAAAGTGTATCTTCCGATCTGGATAAAGCCAGCATCTGAGGCTCCGGCCACTCTCCATTTTGCCCCATAGGCGTTTGTACGATATTATTCAAGACAGATATCGACCGTACGTCCCGTTGATACTCTATTGTAAATATAGTACCTTCCTGATCACAGATCATCGCCTGAGGATAAATAAACTGAGCTTTATCCAAGGTGCCGTCTACAATCTGACTGTTACCCGCATCATCCGTAAATCCGGTAAGAGTGGAAACGTTTTCTTTAAAATTATATTTAAAAACAGAATCGGTCTCGATGGTCTGCTGTTGATCCCCTTTGCCAACCACAATCTTTATTTTCCCGGTTCCGGTCCGGGCAGCCAAAACAGCATAAATACGATTATTCCGAATACTGATCACAGGAGCTTCCTTTTCATTCACAAATACCCGTACCAGCGAAGTATCGCTACCGAAATTATTTCCCTTGATAATCAACTGAGATCCCACTCCACCACTCTGAGGAGTAAAGCCCTCATAAACAAGCGGTTTATCCGGATCGTATTGGATACTATCCACCTCGTCGTCCTTACACCCTATATAAAATAGAGTTACCGTTAATAAACAAATGTAAGAGAGGAGTACATTTGTCTTCCTGCTTTTTCTGTTCATAAGAGTAGGTATTAAATTAATAACATATATAATATTCTACAAAATATGCAAACGTATTCATAAACTGTCATCCTTAAAAAACGTTCGATTCTTTTGGTGGGATTCCGTCACAAGAACAATGGGACAGATGACATTGGATAAATGATAATTATTGGGAAGCTTCGTTTCCATTAAAAAAGAAAAAAGAAAGAAAAATGAGAAAAGAAGATAAGAATATAATTATTGATAATCAATTCAATAGAATCTATTCTTTGGGTACACTGTTCCATCGTCAATTGTCATTTATCAATTGTCAATTAACCAGGCGCCCTCCGGGTCCATTAACTTTACAAATATTATGAACTTTATAAACTTTCAACTAAAATAATCGAACGTTTTTATCATTCTTTTAAGCCTTTTACAAATTTAAAACGTTATCGGATTCACAGCTACAACAAAATTTGCAGATTATTGTAGGATATTTGCAAAGGTATTTATTCCATGTTTACCCTAAAGGTAGGTTTCGGCAGTTCAACTCCTTCGCATAAATCACTTTCCAACCCCGTTTATTTATTTCTTCAAAAGAGATTCTATTTGTTCGATAGATAGTTTTCACCAACCAGATATTTTTATTCAACAGATTTTTACCATATCACATATTTTTTTGCAAAGGAAGTCATAGCATACGCCACACGAAGACACAACCATTTTATTATTTCACAGTTTATACAAATACATCATTGAGATATCAATAATTTGTTTACAACAAATATGCAATATCATTTAGCAACAAACAAAAAAGGTTGTGTCACAGTTTGACACAACCTTTCCTTTCCGTATAATTCACCAAAAATTATTCATCGTCATCTGTTTCCTGATAAGCTTTCAACAATTCCTCCTGTACTTCAGACGGTACTTTTTCATAGCCTGCAAAATTCATTGTGAAAGTGGCCCGTCCACCGGTAATGGAACTCAGGGCAGTAGAATAACGCTGCATTTCCTTCAACGGCACTTTGGCTTTGATCTTCTGAAAACCGCTGTCGGCATCCATCCCCATAATCATAGCCCGGCGGGTTTGCAAATCGCCCATCACATCTCCCATATCTTCATCGGGCACCAGCACTTCGACATCATAAATCGGTTCCAGAATCTTCGGATTGGCTTTCCGGAAAGCCTCGCTAAAGGCATGACGTCCTGCCAAACGGAAAGAAATTTCATTGGAGTCTACCGGGTGCATCTTACCATCGTAAATACATACGCGAATATCCCGGGCATACGAACCCGTCAACGGCCCTTCTTCCATTTTTTCCATAATACCTTTCAGAATAGCCGGCATAAAACGGGCTTCGATCACTCCACCTACAATACAGTTGTAAAACACCAATTTACCTCCCCACGGCAAATCATATTCTTCTTTTCCTTTGATCGACATCTTGCTGTCCACACCACCGATCTTATAAGTCGTCGGCTCGGGCATTCCTTCTTCATAGGGTTCGATGACCATATGTACTTCCCCGAATTGTCCGGCTCCTCCGGATTGCTTCTTATGCCGGTAATCGGCCTGGGCATATTTCGTAATGGTTTCCCGATAAGGAATCTTCGGAGCATAAAATTCAATTTGAATCTTATCGTTGTGTTCGATCCGCCATTTCATCGTATTCAAATGAAATTCTCCCTGGCCCGAAAGGATCATTTGCTTCAATTCTTTGGAGTATTCCACCAACAAAGAAGGATCCTCTTCGTGCATCCGATAAAGCACTTCGGCCATTTTCTCCTCGTCGCCCTTATTCACTGCCCGGACAGCAGTACGGAAACGGGAATTCGGATATTTGATTCCGGGAAATACATAATCACAATCTTTCTCATTCAGGGTATCCCCGTTTCTCGTTCCTTTCAGTTTCACGGTCGCTCCGAGGTCACCGGCCCGGAGTTCCGTCACTTTCGTCCGGTTTTTACCGGCTACAGCATACAACTGTGCAATACGTTCTTTAGTACCGGTAGTCATATTGATCAAATCATCCCCTTCTTTCACCGTACCGGAAACAACTTTAAAATAGTTGATATCTCCCAGATGCTGCTCGATAGTCGTACTGAATACAAAAGCCGAAGCCGGGCCGTTCACTTCATAAGGCACCAGACGACCGTCTTTCGTAAGCATTCCCGGCATGGCAGCCGCACTCGGAGCCACGTTCACCAGGAATTCCATAAAACGCCGTACACACATATCTTTTTCGGCCGACACACAGAACACAGGGAACATATCACGGGCGATCAACCCTTTCCGGATACCGGCGCGCATTTCGTCTTCCGACAAGCTCCCTTTCTCAAAATAAAGCTCCATCAACCCTTCATCGTTTTCGGCAGCCGCCTCGATCAGGGCATTATGCAATTCGTCGGCTTTCTCTTTCTCCGACTCCGGGATCGGTAATACATCAGGTTTACCCCCCTCCGGTTTCCACTGATACATCTCCATTTTCAGGACATCCACCACCTGATTGAAACCGAGCCCCTGATTGACCGGATATTGCACCAGTACCACTTTCTTTCCGAAAGAAGCCTGTGCATGTTCAAGCGTTTGTTCGAAATTAGCTTTTTCATGATCCAGCTGGTTGATGACAAAAATCATCGGTTTATTTAAATTCCGGACATGCCGGCTAATAATTTCGGTCCCTACTTCGACACCCTTGACAGCATTGACAACCATCACCGCCGTGTCGGCTACATTCAGCGCAGAGATAACTCCACCGACAAAATCATCAGCCCCCGGAGTATCGATAAAGTTCAGTTTCTGATCTTTCCATTCGGTATATAATACTGCCGGAAAAACAGAAGAACCATACTCCTGCTCCACAGGCCTATAGTCAGAGGAAGTGTTTTTAGCACTTACGCTACCTCTGCGCGGGATGACCCCGCCCTCATACATCATCGCTTCAGCAAGTGTGGTCTTACCGGAACCAGCACTGCCTACAAGAGCGATATTCTTGATTTCATTCGGATTGTAGGTTTTCATGGTAATTAATTTTAGGTTATTCGTCAAAAATGTCGACTCAATCGTTTTAAATCGGTTCACAAATTAAACAGAATTTTTCTAAAATCAAAGAAACCCTGGTTCAAATTTAACAAAATCAATTTTTCCTTAGTTAAAATAACCATTGTTATTTCTTCCTTTTTTCCGGCTAAAAAACGAGATAAGAAATGTACCGTGTCTGTATACGATTTTGTCAGTATTTGTTAATTATTAAAAAACAAATGCAGGAAAAGCGATATCAGGCGTATACAATAAAAACTTTGGCGCATTTTTTGCACAGAAGAAAAAGATAAATATCAATCGATAAATAAAAAATGGAAAATACAACAATGTTTGGAGGTAGTCTTTGGATATGGGTTATATTCATCGGCTTCACAGTTATTAGCTGGCTGATCAGTCATCAACTGAAAAGCCGGTTTCAGAAATATTCGAAAATACCCACAGCAAACGGTATGACCGGAAGAGATGTAGTGGAAAAAATGTTGCGGGATAATGGAGTGACAGGCGTTAAAATCGGTTCTGTGGAAGGGATGCTGACCGATCACTACAATCCGGTGAATAAAACCATTAACCTCAGCCGGGATGTCTATTACGGAAACAGTATCGCCGCTGCAGCCGTAGCCGCCCACGAAACGGGCCACGCTCTGCAGCACGCCAAAGGATACAGTATGCTTAAGCTACGGTCAACGTTGGTGCCGGCAGTAGAGTTCGCTTCCCATTGGGTGCAATGGATTTTGCTGGCCGGTATCCTGATGGTGAACAGTTTTCCGGGACTATTGCTGGTCGGGATCGGGCTTTTTGCCATTATGACCTTATTCAGTTTCGTTACCTTACCGGTAGAGATCGATGCCAGTCACCGCGCATTAGCCTGGCTACGCAATTCCGGAATCACGGATTATCAAACCCAGGGATATGCTTTCGATGCCTTGAAATGGGCAGCCTATACTTATGTGATTGCAGCTCTCTCTTCACTGGCCACCTTGCTTTATTACATCATGATCTATTTAAACAGAAGAGATTGATCCATTGCTTCATGTGACAATTTTATCAAGATTAATTCCCAATAGCAGAAACGGGATCCAATAAAACGGATCCCGTTTTTTTATTGAATATCAGCAAGAATGCTTTTGCTATATATGGGTAACCGTATATTCACATTAAAAAATAAAAAAATCTGCTACCTCCTTTCGTCCCCCTCATCGTATATATAGAGTAAAATTAGCAAATCTTATAGAATGTTGGAATACGACAATAATTACATACGCCGTCTGATACAACTTAATTTGGTGGGTGGACTTTCCCCGGAAGAAAAAGGGAAATTGGAAAATTGGATTGATGAATCGGAAGAACACCGGTTACTTTTTTACAAAATAAAAAAGCAATTGAGTGTAAATGAAATAAGAAATTATTTACAGACCGATGTAGAAGATGCCTGGAAAAAAGTGAGGGAAAAGACGTTCGGAGCTCCCGCTGTCCGTCCGCGCAGGGGACTGAAGTGGTTGAAATATGCCGCAGTGGTGTTACCGGTTTCATTATCACTGAGTTTGTGGTATACCTGGAAAGAGAAAATGGAAAATAAACAGGCAACAGTGGCCTGTTTAAGTCCGGTTTTGACATTAGATAACGGAGAAAAATATCAGTTGGATCCGGAAGAACAAACAGAAATATATGTGGATGAGGAGGTAAAAGCATACCAGGCAGGAGGAGGGTTGATTTATGATACGACAGCCCGGCAAGAAGAAAATAAATATAACCGTATCGAAGTACCCCGGGGGAGCGAGTATTGGATAGTATTGCCAGATGGGACACGGGTGTGGCTGAATGCAGCGACCGAATTAAAATATCCGGTCGCATTCCATGCAAAAGAAAGACGGGTATATCTGAAAGGAGAAGCCTATTTCGAAGTGGCTCCCGATAAAAACCGCCCTTTCTATGTAGAAACAGAAGAGGTTAAAATCCGGGTACTGGGAACGGTGTTCGATGTGAATACCCACTACACCCGTGGGGTAAGGACCGTACTGGTCGAAGGTGCTGTAGCGCTTGAATGGGGTGATCAAAAAGAAATCCGGATGAAACCCGGAGAATTAGCTGACTTTGACCGCACAACGACAGAGGTTACTTTAAAGGAAGTGGATGTCACTTCCTATATTTCCTGGAAAGAGGGATATTTCGTTTTTGAAGACGAACCCCTGGAAGAGATCATGCACACCCTGTCGCTATGGTACGATAAAGAGTTTCTTTTTGTAGGAAAACGAAGCCGGACTCTTCACTTTTCCGGTCATATCAAACGTTATGAGCGGATAGAAACGATTTTGTCGGCCATTACCGACGTGACAGGAGTGGAATTCCGGATGAACGGACAAATAATTCTAATACGCTAGATATCAACTTAATTACAAATTTATGAAAAAAAGTCGATGGTGTTTCCAGGTTCCCCGGGGATATTGGAGGAAAAGCTGGAAGATAACAAAAATGTTTTCAGTATTGATGTGTGCCCTGACTTTTTCTGTATCTGCCGCTGCTTTTGCACAACACGAGCGGGTAACTTTAAATTTCAGGCAGGCTACGGTCAGACAGGTGTTGAATGAAATTCAGCGGCAAACCCGTTTGAGTTTTATTTACAACACCGAACAAACCGAACAATTGGGACAGATTTCTGTAGAAGCCCATAATGAGAGCGTGACGAGTTTATTGGATCGTATTTTGACCGGGACCGGTCTGACCTGGAAGATTCAGGAGGATCTGATTCTGATATCCCAGGCTGGTCCGGAAACCACAGCTATACCACAAGCCCAGGAGCAGGAAACCGTTCTGCTTACCGGAACAGTTACCGATGTTCAAAAAATGCCACTACCGGGAGTAACGGTGAAGATCTCCGGAACAAGTTTCGGAACTTCCACCGATGCTAATGGCAAATTCCGGTTCAGTTATCCCAAAAACAAGGCACAGATTGTATTGGAATTTTCTTTTGTCGGCATGCAGACAACTTCTGTAAAATATGCCGGTCAGAAAGAGATCGATGTGATCCTTTACGAAGATCAGAAGGAATTGGACGAGGTGGTAGTGACCGGTTACCAGGTACTGGATAAACGGACCCAGACCAGTGCCATTACAACGGTTAAAGCAGAGGATATTATGATTCCGGGGGTAACGAGCATTGACCAGATGCTGGAAGGACGTATTCCTGAAATGACCTTTATGCTGAATTCCGGAGAAGTGGGAGCTACTCCCCGTTTACGTGTCCGGGGAACTTCTACTTTGCTGGGAAACCGGGAGCCTCTGTGGGTATTGGACGGTATCGTGATGACAGACCCTGTCGATGTCGATCCCGACGATTTGAATAATCCCGATTACCTGAATATTATCGGTAATGCCATTGCCGGTATCAATCCTCAGGACATCGAACGGATCGATGTATTGAAAGACGCTTCTGCCACGGCTTTATACGGAACACGTGCAGCGAACGGAGTGATTGTAGTAACTACCAAAAAAGGACGGATCGGAAAACCGGTTCTTTCTTATTCCCACTCTTCTAAAATCACCCGCCGTCCACGCTATACCGACCGGAATATCAATCTGATGAATTCTCAGGAACGGGTACAATTCGGGAAAGCACTGGCAGACCAGCATTATATATTTCCTACCCAAATGCCGTTGGTAGGGTACGAAGGTGCTCTTTATCGTTTACAGAGCGGTCTGACAGACTACGATACTTTCCTCAACGAGGTAACCTGGTACGAACAGGTCAATACCGATTGGTTCGATATTCTGACCCGGGATGCGTATTCCCATTCCCATACGTTGAATGTAAGCGGAGGTTCGGATATCGTTCGCTATTATGCTTCCCTGGGATACGACCGGGATAACGGGGTTTCCAATACAACTTATACGGAAAGATACACCGTAACTGCCAAAATGGATGTACAGATGACTTCCAAAATGCTGATGGCAATCAAACTGAACGGTAATGTACAAAAGAAAAACCACCTGGTCTCCACCCTTGATGCGATGGATTATGCTTACAATACGACCCGGGCATTACCTTGTTTCAACGAAGATGGTTCCCTGTTTTATTACGAACGTTATAGAGGAGGATACGGAGGACAGGGAAATAAATACCTGCGTTATAATATTGTCAACGAAATTGACAACAGCTCCAGCGGATATGACGGTAAGGGTATCCAGGTCGATTTAAACCTGAAATACAACATTCTGCCCACCTGGGATGTCACAGCTACCGGTTCATATTCTGTCAGCAGCACCTTACAAGAAGATTGGTGGGGCGATAAAACAGCCTATGTCGCTGCTTTGAAAAACGGGGAATACGAAGATAAACCGATACCGGGAGATGACGGAAAATGTATTCTTCCCTATGGAGGTATTTTGAAAACCAAGAATTCAGATACGGAAAATCTGACATTCCGTTTACAATCCAATTACCGTAAACTGTTCGGAGAAGATGACCAGCATTTGATTACAGCCCTGTTAGGATATGAGGTTAATATGCTACGTTCCAAATCGATGAATAATGAAGTGAGAGGCTATTTGAAAGAAAGAGGGATGCAGTTTGCCGATATGAGTTCGCTGAACCTCGACGACTACCCTTTATATAAGGAATGGCTCCAGCAAAATCACCTGGCCCTAACCCGGGGATTGACCAATCAGTTGAGTTTATACTTATCCCTGACTTATGGTTATCGGGAATATTTTACATTGAATGTAAACGGACGTACGGATGCTTCCAACAAATTCGGAAGCCGGAGTAACGAACGTTTATTGCCGGTATGGTCGGTATCCGGCATGTGGAATATACAGGAAACTTTCCTGAAAGAGGCTTCCTGGTTGTCTGAAATGCGCTTACGCATGTCTTACGGTATGCAGGGAAATATGCTGGACGGCCAGACTCCGAATATGCTGATCACTCAACAACCGATAAATTCTTATTACAACGAGAACGTCTCCAATGTATATCAGTTCCCGAACCCCAACCTGAAATGGGAAGAAACGAAGCAAACCAATATCGGATTGGATATGAGCTTTTTTAACGGACGCCTGAATATCGGTGGAGATTTTTACTACAAAAAGACTGAAAATGTCTTCTCTTGGGTAAATGTAGCTCCTACCAATGGATTGACTTCTTATCTGATGAATAACGGGAGTTTGAAAAATGTCGGTTATTCGGTCACTTTGTCGGCAACTCCAGTTAAAATCAATGATTTTGCCTGGAGAATTTCTACCAGTTATTCAGCGAATAAGAACAAGACACAAACGGATGCCGTCGAAAAATACGAACTGGAAGATTATCTGGCAGGTACGGCTATCATTAGCGGAGAATCTGTCGGTACGTTTTACTCCTATGAATTTTTGGGATTGAACGCACAAAACGGAACACCGGTATTCGATGACTATACCGACCGCCGGCATTTACTGGAAGACAAAAGTCTGGAAGATGTAGTCCGTATGGTGATGACGAAGAGCGGGACCCGGGAACCGGTCTTTAGTGGTAATCTTTTCAATACATTTACCTGGAGAGGAATCACTTTATCCTTCAACCTGGCCTATAGTCTGGGTTCCAAAGTGCGTCTGTTCGCTCTGTACGAACCGATCATTTCGGGAGTCAGTGCGGAAAATAATGTACGGAAAGAGTTTGTCAACCGTTGGCAAGTGCCCGGAGATGAAAAACGTACCCGTATTCCGGCCATTATCAATCGTTCGGACGAGATGTACGATTACTATAACCGCCATTGGTCGCAGGAGCAAAGTAATAAAACCAAAACTTTTGCCTATAACCTCTGGGATATGTATGACAATTCCGACATCCGGGTAGTCAGCGGTAATTATCTGAAAATGCAGACACTGACTTTACGTTATTCCTTACAACCCAAATTGCTGAAAAAGACTCCGTTTTCTTCCGCTTCAGTTTCTTTCAGTACACAGAATCTGTTTACCATCTCCGCCAAGGCCCTGAAAGGCCAGGACCCTTCACAAGCCGGATTTGCTAAACCGAATCTTTCGGTACGTCCGAATTATACGATAGGACTAAATGTTTCATTCTGATAAAAATGATGGATATGAAAAAAATAATATACGGAATTGTAGTCGCCTTGTTTTGTTCCGGATGCGATAATTTCCTGGAAGAGTATTCGCAATCGCAGACGGTTGCCAAAAAAGTCTCTCATTTCGATGAAGTATTGTTGGGGGACGGATACTTACCTGCCCAAAACAGAGCTTATATTTCAACGGATCATGCCGGTTTCCTGAATATCATGGATGACGATGTCACTACGGTGGGAGGAAGCGGACTAGCCGTTTTCTTTTGGCCGAATTGTAGTGTAAATCTGTTCGGCTATTATGCCTGGCAATTAGAAGTAGGACGTAATCCCACGGGAGATGTATTACGGGATGACAGTCAGACCTGGCTCGATTTTTACCGGCGCATCAATGTGATGAATGTTATTCTGAAGGAAATCGACGACATCTCTGTCAGTTCTCCATCTGAAGAACTGGATCGGATCCGGGTAAAAGGAGAGTGTCATTTTATACGGGCCTCCCTTTATTTCACTCTGGTCAATCTGTACGGGAAAGCCTATAATAAGGCTACTTCGGCTACGGACTACGGAGTTCCTTTGAAATTAACGGAATATGTAGAACACGACAAAGATAAGAAAACCCAGTTTGAACGTACTCCCGTCGCAAAAATATATGAACAAATCGTAGAGGATTTGAAGACAGCGGTAAATTATTTGACGGAAAGTCCGCAAAAACGCCCCTTACACAGGGCTTCCAAAGAAGCTGCACAATTATTGCTCAGCCGGGTATATCTTTATATGCAGGACTGGCATAATGCAGCTCTGACAGCTGAAGAGCTGTTGAAAGAAGATACGCGGCTTTACCACATGTCCGCCCGGGATTCTGCCAGAATATTCCTGTCGGAAGACAATACGGAAGTTCTTTTCTCTCAGGGTTCTATGAATTTTTACAATGGGATGACCGGAGACAGAGGTGATTTTGCAGTATCTGACAGCTTGGTACAATTGTATGACCAAGAGAATGATTACCGCCGGTATTTTTTCGGAAAGAACCAGAGTACTTTTGCCAATTCATTACAATGGAAATACGATACGATCGCAGTTCCACACGTATCCGATATTTACACGTTACGGATTGCCGAAGGATATCTGAACCTGGCTGAAGCATACGCCATGGAAGATAATTTCCAGGGGGCCAACCAGTATCTGCGGTTACTCCGCGAAAGCAGAATCCGGAATTATGTACATACAACTTATACCGGAGAAAAACTGGTGGAAGAAATCCGGCTGGAACGCCGCAGGGAACTCTGTTTCGAAGGACATCGCTGGTTCGACCTGAGACGTTATGCGGTATGTGAAAAATATCCTTATAGCAAACAAATCCGGCATGCATTTAATGTATACGACGGTAATAAATACGAATGGGACCATACCGATATTTATGTATTGGAGAAAAATGATCCGGCTTATGTGATGCAGATTCCGAAATCTGTATTGGAATACGACGAAGAACAAATGCCGGAAAATCCGAGAAACAAACGTTCTCCGCTGGGCGATGACGAATAGTTGACAATCAATAAAACAAAAGTATGAAAAAAATAGGATTATATATGCTGCTGGCCTGCCTGCTGCTGGCTTGCCAGAAAGAGGACGGGATAACCCCCGGAACCGGATTTGAAAATCTGTATACGATCCAGGATGATCCGAATGATTCCATTCAGCACAAACGGTATGAACTGTATACCACTTATGGGGTTCCGGTCTTTTTTAACGATACCATCGGAAAAGTGTTTGTGAAAACAGATGTTAACGGAGATTCGGTTTTCCGTTATGAAACCCTGGATCTGAACTGGGCATTCAACGGGACAAACAGCGGATCGGTCACCTATCAGGTGACCCGGCTGACCGATCCCGGACTGATGATGAAATCTTTACGTTTTGCGGAAATTTTTCTGAAAAACAGCCAACAGGCACTTTATCCATATGCATTGTGGCTGACAGAAAAATGTTATCAACTATCTTCTGCAGGAGTAGAACAAAAAGAAATAATCAGCCGTTACCGGAACCTGATGTTTTCCTGGATAGATCAGATAAACGAAGAGGATATGCTGGAAAAGGCCGCCGGTTACCGGAATGAAATCGTGAAACTAAAGGTTCAGAATTATAGTGACGAACTGAATGCTTTCAATAATATGTTGGATGAAAGTCTATATGATAAAAATTGGGGGGAGTTTTACCCGGACGAACGTATTCCTTATTGGAGAAGTTCGGCCAGTTTACAGATTTGGTTTCCTTGGCCGCTAGTGGAAGAATGGGAACAGGACAGCAGTTACCGGAAAGAGATGATGACCTATGGAAATGTTACCAATCCGAATTGGCCGGAAGGAGTCTGGACGGATGAAGAATTTGATAATTATGCCCTCTATTGCCGGGGATTAGTCGGAACATTGGGGTTTGTCAGCTATGATCCAAGGTATGGAAACCGTTTTACGCCTAGAAATACAGATGTTGATCTGGAACTTTACCTGGAGGAGATGATGAAATATCCCCGGAAACAATTTCTGGAACGCTGGGAAAGTTCCCCGCTTGTGATTAAGAAATATGAAATCCTGTATGCCATCATCCGGGACGAGTTAGGTGTTGAATTATAATACTGAATTGTATATGAAAAAGATCGAATATTTTTGTTGTCTGCTAGGGCTGGTATTGACAGGACTGGCTTGTCAGGATGACGATGAGACGACTGTGATCCCGAAGCCGGAAGGGATTACCTACGGTACGGTAACGGATAAAGGAGG
>NZ_LARE01000072.1:0-13444 GCF_000980245.1 Odoribacter sp. N15.MGS-14 | reverse complement strand
CCTCGTTCAATACCAGCAGGCCCAATTCATCACACAGCTCATAAAGTGCAGGAGCCTGAGGATTATGGGTCGTCCGGATAGCATTACATCCCATCTCTTTCAATTTCAATAAGCGTGTCCTCCATACTTCTTCGGGGACCGCAGCTCCCAATACCCCGGCATCATGGTGGATACAGACTCCTTTGACCTTCATCCACCGCCCGTTCAGAGCGAACCCTTTATCCGGATCGAAAGTAAATGAACGAAAACCAGTAGTCGTCACGGTCTGGTCGATGACTTTACCTGCTTTGAAAACCGTAGTCTTCAACCGATAAAGCTCGGGATGTTCCAAATCCCATAACCGAGGACGAGTGACGTTCAACCTGCAAGTTGCAGTGGCTTTCTTCCCCTCTTCGACCGTTAATTTACGACTTTGTCTGGCCACTACTTTCTGCTCCGGAGAGATCAGCTCATTTTCCACCGTCAGATCAGCCTTTTGTGTCGTCTGATTTTCTAACTCGACAGCCACATTCAAAATCGCTTTCCGGACCGACACTTGTTCAGGGTAAGCATACACCCCCCATTGTGCAATATGTACCGGATCGGCATATATCAACCACACATTCCGGTAAATACCCGAACCGGTATACCAACGGGAATCTGCACTCCGGCTATGGTCTACACGCACAGCAATTACATTGTCCGCCCCATACCTGATGTAAGGAGTCGCCTCCAGCATAAACGAAACATACCCATTCGGCCTCTTTCCCAGTAAATGACCGTTCACATAGATCTCACTCCGGTTATAAATCCCTTCAAAATAAAGAAAAACCTTTTCTTGCCGTTTATCTGCTGGAATCCGAACAACTTTACGATACCAGCCGATTCCTCCCGGCAAATAGCCGGTGGCACTGGCCAAATGAGGACTCATTCGCCCCTTGATACTCCAATCGTGAGGCAAGTCGACAGTCTGCCAATGCGCATCTTCATACTCCAGCTGTTTCGCCTCCTGAGGATCACTTAAAGTAAACTTCCATTGCCGGTTTATCTTTTCCGGATGTCCGAAAGAAACCTGAGCAGAAGCAGAGATCCACAACAGATGCGACAAAATAATTCCTAAAACAAATTTACACCCTTTTGTATTCATAACTTCACTCTTTTATTGAGGATCCACATCACAAATGACCCGAAGTGTTCCCCACTGTTTTTCTTGTTTCAATA
The DNA here is from genome assembly GCF_000980245.1 of Odoribacter sp. N15.MGS-14. Taxonomy (NCBI): domain Bacteria; kingdom Pseudomonadati; phylum Bacteroidota; class Bacteroidia; order Bacteroidales; family Odoribacteraceae; genus Odoribacter; species Odoribacter sp. N15.MGS-14. The sequence continues at coordinate 12,244 of NZ_LARE01000072.1, read as the reverse complement.
TTCTGATTTCTTCACGAAGCCTGTTTTTCACCCCCGAACAAGAGATTCCGTTTTCCAGCTTCAATAACAAAATCAGCCGATGATACCCACCGATTTTACTAATCTCCGGAACAGCAGGCCCACACACCCGTTTGCCCAGCTGCCCGCGCAAACGGACAGCCAGCCGGTTAGCGGCATTCCGTAAAGGTACCACCTCTTTATGTCTTAGTTCCACCTGAATCATCCGGCCGAAGGGAGGATATACAAACAACTCCCGTTCTGCAGCCAATTGCTCGAAAAACGTCCGGTAATTCCCATCGGTCAGCATGGTATACACTCTGTTTTTAACATCCGCCGCCTGAATAACCACTTTCCCCCGGTCACCTTTCCGTCCACTACGCCCGCTAACCTGCAACAACATACAATAAACCCGTTCCTCCGCCCTGAAATCCGGGAAATTGACCATACTATCGGCATCTATCACTCCGACCAGCTTGACATTTGCAAAATCCAGGCCTTTAGTGACCATTTGAGTCCCGATCAGGATATCGGTCTTCCCCTGTTCAAAATCTTCGATGACACTCCTGAAACGAGACTTACTACTCATCACGTCCAGGTCCATCCGGGCTACCCGGGCCTGCGGGAAAAGCCGTAATACTTCTTCCTCTATCCGCTCCGTTCCGGGTGTTCTTTCCCGGTAATGCCCCTCCCCGCAAACCGAACAACGGTCGCTCATCGACACCATAGCCCCGCAATAACGGCAAACGAGTACATGGCGCTGCTTATAATAGGTCAGACTCACATCGCAATAACGGCATTTCGGGATTTCCCCGCAACGGTCACATTGTACATAGGAAGAATAACCTCTGCGATTCTGAAATAAAATAACCTGTTTGTGTTCGCTCAGCACTTTCTCCATCTCTTCCAGCAATAAGGGAGAGAAACTACCTTTCATCAGCTTTTTACGCCGGTATTCTCCCACATCGGCCAAACGAATTTCGGGCATCTGAATTCCACCATAACGGCAGTTCATCTGTACATACCCATATTTTCCGGTAAGCGCATGTTGAAAAGACTCGAAAGAAGGCGTCGCCGACCCTAACAGGACTCTGGCTTCCGACAATTTCCCCAGCATAACCGCAGCATCCCGGCCATTATAACGGGGTGCAGGTTCTTTTTGTTTGTAAGAAGCGTCATGTTCCTCATCCACAATAATCAATCCCAGATTCCGAAAAGGCAGAAAGATCGACGAACGGACTCCGAGTATCAATTGAAAAGGTTCGTCGCTACATTGCTTCCGCCACAATTCAGCGCGCATATTATCCGACATACCGGAATGATAAATTCCGATACGGTCACCGAAAACCCGTTGCAACCGTCTTACGATCTGTACGGTTAAAGCGATCTCGGGCAGCATATACAACACCTGCTGTTCCCGATTCAGATATTCCTGTATCAGACGAATATATACCTCCGTTTTCCCGGAAGAGGTCACCCCTTGCAACAAAACACAATCTTTTTCAAGGAAAAAATCCCGGATGCGCCCTAAAGCGCCCTGTTGTTCTGCATTGAGCTGCCAAGAACTTCCTCCGGCGTCTCCGTCTCCTCCCAACCGACTTATCTTTCTTTCTTCGACCTTCAAAATCGCTCTGTCACACAATCCTTTGAGTGTAGCAGCCGATTGTCCGGTCAAACGCAACCACTCCCCTTTTTCGATTTCAGTTTTACCCCATTCGATCCATCTGCAAAGCATAGCATATTGGGCCGGTGCTCTTTTCAAGCGATCCAACAACGCCCCCAATTCTTCCTCTGTATACTCTTTTGCCCAAGTGACGATACGCTCCTTTTTTTCCCGGAACAAGTCGTCCACTGTTTCTTTAATCTGGATGTAATTCCGGGCCAACAGATTTCTCACCAACGGAAGCCCGTTTTTAATTTTCAGATATTTCTCCGCTTCTTTCAGCGAAACATATTCGCCAGGCTGTAAAAATCGGAGTAAGATTTTTTCGTTCGTAGTCAACCCCGCATAATCCACTTCCTCCGTGGTACGGGTAATGCTGGTAAAACTCTCCAAACGGAAAGCCACCGGTAAAGCCGCCTTCATCACTTCGCCGGGAGTGGTCATATAGTACCCGCCGAGCCACAATAAAAACCTCAGGTGCAGAGCCGAAAACGAAACCTGTTTCTCGATGACATCCTCGATAGGCTTTACCTGATATCCGACAGGCGCCTGGTCATGTATACGACCGACCAAAGCGGTATACCGCTTGTTACCGGCAAACGACACCAATACCAATGTACCCTCGCGAACCTCGCTTTCCAGAGACACAGGCACCGTATAGGTATACATTCCTTCTACCGCCAGGGGCACGATGACATCAGCATATCGCATAAAAATATTTTAATACCATTTATTCACAAAATACCCGAATGAGAACTCATTCATCATGCAATAATAACAAAAATAACGGTAAGAAAGCGGGATGCTCCTACCGTTATTTCATTACCAAGACCAGATTCTATTAAATAGACAGAATCCGCACCAGATTCAATAATTCAGGATTCAGGTTTTTGGTATGCTTGATCGTTTTGTTAAAAGGAACATGAACAATCTCTTTATTCATGATTCCCAGCATAATGCTCTTCTGATCGTCCATCAAAGCATCGACAGCGGCAGCACCCAACTGACTGGCCAAAACCCGGTCGAACTGAGAAGGAGAACCGCCTCTCTGCATATGTCCCAATACAGACACCCGGATGTCATACTCGGGATGTTTCTGAGCCACCTTTTCAGCAATGCTGTAAGCCCCACCTGATTTTTCACCTTCAGCGACAATTACGATTCCACTGGAGGTTTTCGGATTATAATCTTTTTCAATAAAATGTTCCAAATCGGTCAAGTCCGTTTCCACTTCCGGCACCAACACAGCTTCGGCACCGGTGGCGATAGCGGTACGTAAAGCGATAAATCCGGCATCACGTCCCATCACTTCTACAAAGAAAAGCCGGTTGTGAGCACTCGCCGTATCTTTAATTTTATCGACAGCTTCCACTGCAGTGTTGACAGCCGTATCGTATCCGATCGTCGAATCGGTACCGTACAAGTCATTATCGATCGTTCCCGGAATACCTACCACCGGAATGTCATGTTCCTGAATCAATAGTTTAGCACCGGTAAAAGAACCGTCTCCCCCGATCACCACCAAAGCATCGATTTTATGCTCTGCCAACATCTGAGCGGCTTTGGTACGTCCTTCCGGTGTACGGAATTCCATACTACGGGCAGATTTCAGAATCGTTCCTCCCCGCTGAATAATATTGCTTACATCATTGGATTTCAATCTTTTGATATCTCCCTCGATCAATCCCTGATAACCACCGAAGATACCATATGCTTCACAGCCATTAAAGATAGCTGTCCGGACTACAGCCCTAATGGCAGCATTCATTCCCGGAGCATCACCTCCTGAAGTCAGTACTCCAATTCTTTTTATTCTTCCCATAATTAAATCATGTAATTCATTTATTGTAGTTCTATTTTATGTCTTATTTCTTCCATCACCCATGCCGGTGTAGAGGTCGCCCCACTAATTCCGACACTTTGAGCATTCTCCAACATTTCCGGCTTTACATCCTCCGCCCTTTGCACCAAATAAGTCCGGGGATTCACTTCACAACAAGTAGCGAACAATTGCTTTCCGTTCGAACTCTTTTCGCCACTGACAAAGATGACAACATCATGTTTCTGTGCGAACTCTCTCAGCTGAGGTATACGATTGGCCACTTTCCGGCAAATCGTATCGTTCACCACCACCTGTGCCCCGCCTTTCTCTTTTAGCAAAGCTGCAATAGCCTGAAAACCTTCCAGACTTTTGGTCGTCTGTGAAAATAAAATCACCGGACGCGAAAAATCGATCTGCCGGATATCCTCGGGATTCTCGATCACCAAAGCCTCCCCATTCGTCTGTCCGACCAAGCCCACGACTTCGGCATGCCCGCGTTTTCCGTAGATGACCACCTGTCCACCCTGTTCCCGGGTTTGCTCATAAGCTTTCCGGATTCTTTTCTGCAAATTCAATACCACCGGACAAGAAGCATCGATCACTTCAACCTCATTCTTTTGAGCGATCTCGTATGACACCGGAGGTTCTCCATGTGCTCTGAACAATACCCGGCAATGTTGCAATCGTGCAAACTGCTCGTGTTCTATCGTTTTCAATCCACGTAGCCTCAAACGCTCTACCTCGAGGTCATTATGCACAATATCACCGATACAATACAACATCCCCCGCTCCAATTCCTGTTCCGCTTTGCGGATAGCATTCACTACCCCGAAACAAAAACCCGAATGTTCATCGATCTCCACTCTCATATTCTATCTTTCATTTATCCTCCTGCTTCTTCCTCCTTCTTCACCTATTACTTCATACTTCTTCCAACTCTCCTCCCCCGCTGCCAGCTTTTAGCCTTTAGCTCTCCCGTCTCTAGCAACCTTGAGCCTCCCAACCTATAGCTTATAGCCTATAGCTTTTTTAGCTCTCTTAGCACGCACAAAGATATAATAATTTTCAATAAATTATCTGTGTAAATAAATATGATTCAGCCTAAAAAAGTTGCAATCGATAGAAATCCCTTTTCATAAACCAAATTCTAAAATTTTGATTATTTTTGCAAAATACATACATCATATATAAATTTTTAACCATGAAAATTCTTAAAATATCCACTATTACAGTGGCTGTTCTCGTCGCAGTGTTCATTATCATCGCTTGTATTTTTCCGCCGATCGCCAAAAACTACATCAATAAACATAGTAAAGAGTTGATCGGGCGTCAGATCAACATCAAAGGACTCTACATAAACATTTTCACCGGCTATGCCCGTATCACCGATTTCCAATTATTAGAAGCCAACGATCTGGATACTTTCGTTTCTTTCGATACCCTCAGTGTGGATATGTCTCTACATCGTCTGTTAGCGAATGAAGTCAGAATCAACCACATTAGTCTGACCAATCCCAGCGTAAAGGTACTTCAGCAAGGCAGTGAGTTCAATTTCGACGATCTTTTGGCCCTCGGGTCAACGGATACGTTATCCGCCGATAGTCCTGCTGCCCAGCCGGTGGCTTCTTCTACACTACAATCGCCGGCCTCCGACAGCCTTTCTCCGGCCTCTCCGGCCACAACTTCGGCAAATCCCCTTGCCATTGCCCTCTATAATATCAGCATACAGGGAGGTCATATCCTTTACAAAGATTTAGAGCGTAATTCGGTTTGGCAAATGGAGAATTTCGGACTTCAGATTCCGGGGGTTTATTTCAGTGGTCAAAATACCGATGTCGGCATCGCATTGAATTTCAATGACGGTGGACATTTGCAAACGGCTATCCAATACAACATGGAAGCAGGCAATTATCTATTGGATATCGACCTGACCAATTTCTCAATCGCTCCTATCCAACCTTACCTGACAGATTTTACCCGGATCAGTACAATCAGCGGAATCCTGAATACTCACCTTAACATCGAAGGTAACGCCGAACATGTAACCGAATTAGTGGTTCGTGGCAATCTGGGTATAAACCACCTGTCACTTGCAGACGCCAGTCACAAAGAAGTCTTTGCTACCGATAGCATTTATATCGATATGGAAACGATCAACCCCGGAAAAGCTATTTTTCATTTTAACACGATCGCTGTCAACGGTATCAAAACCGGTTTCGAACTCCGTAAAGACGGAAATACCATGAGCGACCTGTTCCCAGAAACTCCCGAAGATACCGTCCGGGGGGCGGCAGAACAAACTCCAGCTGCCGGACCTCAAACTACAGCAACAGTCCCCGATTTCAAAGTCAGCACCTTCCGGATCAATAATTCGCTTTTCACCTTCAAAGATCAGACCTTGCGTCACCCCTTCACTTTCAGTCTGGAAAATATCAATCTGGTTGCCGACCAACTGAGTCTCACTCAAGAAAATAAGGCCAAAGTCAGCAGTACCCTCAAAAATGGAGGGACCATTATTTTCAACTACGAAGGGAAATTAGACGATCTCAGCAATACAGATATCTTACTCAGTATCAAGAATCTGGATTTAAAAACTTTCACTCCTTATAGCATGCAATATTTCGGTTATCCATTGCAAAAAGGGATCCTTTCTTTCAGCAGCGTGAACAATATCCGTAAGAGTATGCTGGACGGACGTAATAACCTGAATATAGCCAAATGTGAAGTCGGAAATAAACACCAAGATCCGAAACCCGATTATAACATCCCATTGAAAACAGCTTTATATCTGATCAAGGACAAAGACGATCTGATTCGAATGGATTTACCTGTAAAAGGAGACATCAACTCTCCTGAATTTTCTTACCGGAAAATCATTTTTAAGACCCTGACCAATTTATTGGTGAAAGTAGCCGTTTCTCCGGTTAACTTTCTGGCAAATTCCCTCGGTTTCTCTCCAGAAAAACTGAAAAATCTTCCATTCGAAGCAGTACAGAACGACTTTACTCCTGAACAATTGACTCAAATCAACCAATTAGCCGAAATTATAAAAGCCAAACCGGAGATGACCCTACTCCTGGAACAATTTGTCAATGTACAGCAAAGTAAGGTACAATTGGCCGATTTCTATGTAAAACGCAATTATTATCTACAGCAACACCCTGAGAAATCACAGACTACCCTGTTACCGATCGACTACAGTAAAATAATGGAAATAGATACGAAAGACATTCAATTTCTCAATTATGTCGGAACCCAGGTCAGTGAGGACAAAAAAACGGCTTATTTGGATGACCAACTTCTTTCACTGGCCGACTCGACTCAACTGAACCAACTGACCCACCAATTAATGGACAGACGCAACCAAGTCCTGAAAGAATACCTGCTCCGTCAGGAAGTCCCGGAAAAATGTATTCGTATTTCGACCGCAACTGCAGAAAAACTCGTTGCTTATAAAGGTAAGAACCAATATACCATCGGTTTGGTATTCGCAGGTGACGAACCCGATCCGGAATTAATTGCGGAAGAAACCGAAAATTAAACAGTGACAAAAGTTTCAAGGGATACAAAAGTTTCAGAATTGCTCCAACCGTTGTAACTTTTGTACCCCTTGAAATTGCTGTAACTACTAAAATATCGTTTTTTATAAAGTTCATCATCCCTGCCAAGTATTTCGTTCATTAAACTTTCACTTCTATCAGCCGCCCCTACGGCCGTAACAAAACACCCGCAGGCCATCGGCTTTATACACTAAATTTATTGTCCCGATAAATTTATAATGAACGAATATGTAACCCTATGGTCAACCGGATTTCCTGATCCGTATATTTGTTAGCCAAAGGCTGGGCAGTGATACCATTTTCATTGTAAAAACAAGTTTCGTTTTTAGAATAACGGCGGGTATAAGAAAGATCCCCGAAGAACAAGCCCACATTCAATCCAATCCCTCCGGCATAGGTGTATATTTTATTGAAAGAAGCAACATCGTGTTTATACGGACTTTGTTGAAGTCCGTATCCTCCCCTAAGACTCACCCGACTGTTCACCCGGACCTCCATTCCGGCCCGAAGATTATGGGTAGGACGATAAAGAGACCTGATCGCCCGATTAATCGGATCATAATCGACACTCCGGGATAAAGTTTTTATTTTATCCTTTTCCCAGTCATCCTCATAACTGCCGTAAATCCACTTCGCAGGACGCTTGTACTTCGCAGAGCTATAATCGACATATTCATAATCCACATCCAACATCACGTGTTGCCCCAACACAAGTCCCCAACAAAGAAACGCCCTCCAGGGAGTCCGTACATTAGCCAGATACCGATAAGGATCATAATAGGTTCCATAAGCCCTATTGGATATTTCATACTCCTGTTTATCCCGTCCGACGGAAGGATCGGTAGGCGTAGTAAAATAAGTATGAACAGAATTTTCAAGTGTATACTCCATCGTAAACCAGGTCGGCAAATGAATAGCGGCCCCCAATCGAATAGCCGGTACCGGACGATAGATAAGCCCTAGTTTCAAATTGATCCCCGTACCTCTGGTGCGACGGTATTGCCGGAATTCATAAAAATCCAGAAGTGAAGGAGCATTTTCTTCTGCAATCTCGGAATAAAGAATACGTTGTTTATCATAGGTCCACTGTATACCGAGTACCGCTCCGAGGTACAATTTATCTTTATAATTCGTTCCTCCGGCAATTGAAAACTCGCCTAGGTAACCTTTTTCCCGGATCTCCTGATATTGATCGACCCATTCGGCTGTTTCTCCATCGGTTTCCAAAATAGAATGGTAACTTTCATTTTCGTCCTGATATAACAAATAGGTATCATAAAAGGGACCGGTTGTAAAAATATTCAATTCATCCGGTTTGTATCCCTGACTTTGCCAAACATAGACATCCGTCAGGGAAGTCGGGGAATGATACACCTGCTGCCGGGTATTTTGAATATTGTTCGAAAGATCAGTATACGAAAAGCCCAGGTTAAAACCTTTCCAATCACTTTTTTCATCCTTCACGTACCCTGACAGTACCCCTCCTACCGTTCCGATCAGATAAGAAGTTTTCCTTGCAGTCAGCTCCCCGGATTCATTCCCGGAGAAATTCAATACCGAAGTGTAGGTAACACTAGATTTACGGAAAACCCCGATAGCGGCAGGATTCAGATTCCAGGAAGAAATATCTCCTCCCAAAGCTCCGAAAGCACCGCCCATAGCAGCTGCCCGAGCCGATCCTGCATAAGACAAACGGGAATAATTCAATATTTCCGTCTCTGTCTGAGCATAAATCATCTCCACTCCCAACAGCAGTTGTAAAAACAGTATAATTCTTCTCATAAACCGGTCGAACTAATAAATATTGCGACAAATTAATATTTTCAGCCAGGAAATCATTGCATTTCTTAAAATATTTTCCGCGTTTTATTTAATTTTAAGAGCAAACTAAAAACCTTGCCTCATGTAAACGTTTTAAGTTGCATTTTTATACCAAACAAATGGATATAATTGCAAATCGTCAATTTTATATGTAAAATCTGTTAAATCGTAAGTTAAAATCGATTTTTACTTCACCCTTTTAGGCTCTTTAGGTGTTTTATAGATGTAAATTTAATATAAAATTGAAGGTTGATATGAAGTGTAGATTTTTATTAACAGTAGGGGTGATTTTATGGAGTACCTGGAGCGGTTTTGCAATTGAAAAAACGACGGTAAGTCTGGATAATTTGGTCAAAACATTTGAACAAAATCCGGCAAACCCTCAAACGACCATGCAATTATTAAAAGAATTGAGTAAACAAGGGAAGTCGGGACAAGATATACTGAATCGTTATTTCAAAACCCAAAGTGAAGCCGATTACTTCAAAGATTACAATTGGATGATCGTACGGGATTATGTAAACGACATCAATGCACCTCAGCTCAAATATGTTTTTGAAAATCAAGATAAATTCATCCAGCATTTTTCCAAAGACGATGTTTTTCAGAAATTAGACAATGTGTTGGTAAACCATTTGGAACAACTCTATCTCCAGAATAAGGCAGATTACGAAAACCAAATGAAGCGGATCAAAGAAACCGGATACGAGCACTACGATGTTGTATTGGATTATTTCAATATCAAAGAACTACGGTTATCCGGAAATGCCGAAGATTATTTTTACAAAGCCCGGAAGTTATTTCGCTATTTCCCGGAAAACCGGAAGATGATCAAAGAAATCACTGCCGGAGCTCTGGAAATCATGAATGATGTTTCCCGCCTGAAAGTGATCCAATTATGGGCAGGAAAAACTGTCGAATCGAAGTCCGACTTCGACGCGATTTACAATTATGTCAAAATCTCCAAAAAATGCGGGTTCAACGACATTGCAAAAAAATATGCCAACATCGCCAATAACCTGGCTAACCAATCTCAAAATCAATTAATGAAACAACAGGCCAGTGAATTGATCAGGATGTTGAATTAAGATTCTGGCAATACAATTACAACGGTGCCAACAGTTTAAACGGGAACAAGGGTTTAAAACAGAGTGGCACCGTTTTTTAGTTTCTATAGTTACAACGGTTAGACTTGACTTCTGAAATCTTTGTAACAGTGGAGATTTAATTGTTTGAAACGTACGTTTAAATCCGTTTTATATCCTCTAGTCTTTCTTTGCGGAAGCTCTCCGGTCCAGGTGATTGTCCAAAGCATTTATTTCATACTTCGTGCTCTTTTTCCTAAAAATTTCCTCAATAATTATTAGCTTTGGAGATCTAACAATAAATAACATGAAGAATCTATTTTCCACCCTTATCCTGAGCCTTTTGGCCCTCGGCTGTACCCAACAACAGCCTGAGTCCCTGCGTTTAGCGACTTTCAATATCCGTTACGATAATTCGGGAGACGGTCCCAATAGCTGGCCACACCGCAAAGACAGTATATGTGCTTTTATCCACAGGGTCGATCCCGATATCATCGACATGCAGGAAGTCTTGCATCACCAGCTGGAAGTCTTGAAAACCGGCTTACCCGAATATACAGTTGTCGGAGTCGGCCGGGAAGATGGAAAAACAGCCGGAGAATATGCACCGATCTTCTTTAAACAAGCGAAATATACCCTATTGGACCAGAATACTTTCTGGCTTTGTGAAAAACCGGACAGTGTCGGAATGGTCGGTTGGGATGCCGCTTTGACCCGGATTGCAACCTGGGTAAAATTACAAGATAAGAAGACAGGACAAATCCTTATGGTAGTAAACACACATTTCGATCACATAGGTACCGAAGCCCGCCGGAACAGTGCCCTGCTGATTATCGAAAAAATTAAAGAAATCGTTGGGACTTCTCCCGCTATTCTCACCGGAGATTTTAATGTATCGGAAGACTGGGATGCCTATAAAACAATTACCAACAACGAATTTATTCTGAAAGATGCCCACAAAGTAGCCGGAAAACGGACAGGAGTGGATTTCACTTACCATAATTTCGGTAAAATACCGGCCGAAAAATGTGAAAAAATCGATTTTATCTTCGTTACCCCACAAATCCGGGTAATCAGTTCGTACATCCCTTTCTCACAACTCAACGACACCCTATTCTTATCCGACCATAACCCCGAAATCGTCGAATTGGAGATTGAAAAGAGTTGAAAAGAGTTGCTGAGTTATAGAGTTACTAAGTTATAGAGTTACTGAGTTATAGAGTTACTGAGTTATAGAGTTGCTGAGTTGAAAGAGTTGGGTCTTTCAACTCAGTAACTCTTTTCAACTCTTCTCCTCCAGCCCCTTTATCATTGTTTTAAACAACGGATCTTCTTCGCTCCAGCCACACGATTTTATCGTTCGGCGAATCGCCTGAAGTCCTTGTTTACATTGTGCAGGAGTACCCTTTCCGATAAGCATTCCATTTAATTGTAAAGTTGCATTAAAACGTTCATCAGGTATCAATTTCGAAAAATTACGCCTATACATTTTCAAAGCCTTTGTCAGATCATTGTCCACATAAGCACGGGTAAAGCCGATGATATCCAATAAATAATCCATCCTTTCCACACCCGATTTTTCAACAATCGAACGATATTCCTCTAAAGTTGCCGGATCTTCAGGGCGATTTTTAAAAATCATATCATTACAATGATTTCCAATCAGAGGCAACAGATCTCCCCATATTTTAGCATTCACTTCCTCTTTTCCTACGTTAGTCTCGAAATCGCTTTTATGTTTAAGCAAATACAGATACTCCGGAGATTTCATCTCCCGGACAAAACGCTTTACCAACGGCCAGGTAGTAGCCGAAGATTTCGACCGGTCGTCCAGAGTTTCCCAATATTCATGCAACACTTTTTGCATATCGTCTTTCATATAAGCATCCGAAAGCAATCCGATATATTCTATCATAAATTGCGGATTCCGTTCACCTTGCCGGTAGCGGTGATTGAAAGCGAATAACGAATTTTCTCCACTCCCCAGCTGCACCTGTTTCAAAAACTCCCCGGCAGTCATGCCTCCTACCATTTTGTGTCTGACTTCGCCTGCTGCATCCAGAATAAAGAAAGTCGGATATACTTCCACTCCATATTTCCCGGCCAATTCCTTCCCCTCTTCCTGCTCCATATCTTGCTTATAATTGACAAAACGGGTATTCATATACTCCCCGATATCTTTCCGGCTAAACACCTCCTTCAACATCTTCTTACAAGGTCCGCACCAACTGGTATAACAATCCATAAACACCAATTTTCCCTCCTTTTGAGCTTGCTCCAACGCCTGCCGGAAAGT
>NZ_LARE01000068.1:0-13985 GCF_000980245.1 Odoribacter sp. N15.MGS-14 | reverse complement strand
ATATAAATACCGCCATTGTAGGTAGCGAACCAGATTTCTCCATTTCGACGCTGCATCATAGCATTTCCAGTAGGCATTACCAGCACAGAACGGAATTCCGGCAGATCGGTATAATGAATACATTTATCGGTATTCAGATCATGCCTGACCAGTCCGAAACTCCTGATCCCCAGCCACACAAATCCTTCATCATCCTGCAACAGACTCCTGACCGGATTGGTCGACAACCGACATTTCACCTCTTCCAGCCGATGTAAATTAAACTGCCGTCTACGGGTATCCTACCGGTTTATATTTCCACCGAAAAGTCCCAACCACATATTGTTATCCTGATCCTGAAGGATGGAATTCACTTCACTGTATTGAAATTGAATTCCCCCCATCCCGGGACGAATAATTATAAAAAAAATCTGTCCGGGAGGTACCGGATAAAAGACTCAAGCCACTTCTCGACCCGCCCCATAAGGTTCGGGTATTACGGTCTTCCGCAATCGCATAAACGATATCATCCAGAATAGATTTGGGCAGGTTGAATTGCATTATTAATCAATGAGTTTCGGTTATACAGGTTCGATTTATAAGTGACAAAATCATATCCGTCATACCGAATCAATCCACTATTCGTTGCAATCCAAATAAACCCTTCACACTCTTGGTACACTTGCCGGACTTCATTACTTGCTCCCCCTTGTGGTAAGGCCAAAATCTCGGATTGTAAATCCAAACGTCTCTGTTGCCCCCTAACCGACTCTGCGTTTCCCATACTTTAAAACAAGAGCGAAAACGATAAAATAAAATAATCCCGGATTTAAAATAATTCTCATATTCAGCACTTAGTTGACAATAAAAAGGAATCTTTATGAAGCGAAGATAAGTATTAATTTTAGCAAGTGAAACTTAAAATATTTAACAACCAGAATAAATTCCACTTCCTTTCCCCGGAATATATTTTACATACACCACCAATGCATAAATCACATTTAAACTATTACATCTTATCGTTTAAAAAAGTCAAAGAATTATTCGATAATTTTTTGTAAAGTCAAAATACCCGTATTCCTTTTTCAGTAAATAGTCTGTGACCGACCGATCGAAGTGTTTTCAATGCCGGTCAGGAATATCATTCCGAGCTAAATCTTTTATCTGCACCAGGGGGGAAGCAATCCTTCCAATACGCTAAGCAGGAAGGGCAGATCGCATCAGGACCGAAAGGCCCAGACCTCTTTGAGTATCAATATACAAGCAAAAAAACGCCCCGAAGGGCGTTTTCATTATCCTAAATATGTTTTCAACAATTTACTTCTTGAAGAATGTCTTAAACGACGAATGGCCTTCTCTTTAATCTGCCGCACCCTTTCACGGGTCAGGCCGAACTTCTCGCCGATCTCTTCCAAAGTCATTTCCTGGGTATTGATCCCGAAGAATAATTTGATAATATCCCTTTCCCTTTCGGTCAAAGTAGACAAAGCTCTTTCTACTTCGGTAGAAAGCGATTCGTTGATCAACGTACGGTCAGCGATAGGCGAATCGTCATTTACCAATACATCCAACAAACTATTATCTTCTCCCTCGACGAAAGGAGCATCCACTGAAATATGACGTCCGGATACCCTTAACGTATCGGCCACTTTTTCTGCGGGCAAATCCAATGAATCAGCCAATTCTTCAGGCGAAGGACGACGTTCGTTCTCTTGTTCGAAACGCGAAAAAGCCTTGTTGATTTTATTCAATGAACCAACCTGATTTAAAGGCAAACGAACAATACGCGACTGTTCTGCCAAAGCCTGCAGGATAGACTGACGAATCCACCACACTGCATAAGATATAAACTTAAACCCACGGGTTTCGTCAAACTTTTCTGCAGCTTTGATCAAACCGAGGTTCCCCTCGTTTATCAAGTCCGGCAAGCTCAAGCCTTGATTCTGATACTGCTTGGCCACAGACACTACAAACCGCAGATTCGCCCTCGTCAATTTCTCCAGTGCTTTCTGGTCTCCCTTCCGGATCCGCTGAGCCAGCTCAACTTCTTCTTCAACGGTTATCAGATCCTCTTTACCAATTTCCTGCAAATACTTATCCAGAGATGCACTTTCCCTGTTGGTTATTGATTTTGTGATTTTTAGTTGTCTCATACTATCTTTTATATACCACTGCAAACGTCCTGCAAAGGTATGGTTTTTTATTCATTAAGCAATTTGTAAAATTATCCAATCTTAGTAGATTAACATTTTTTAATCCAGCAGCGAAAAAGCGAAATATTCAACTCTTCCCCTCGGACTCACTGCAGTAACGAAAACTCCCTCATCTCCTGCTGCTTTCAGAGCCCTCTCCAAATCCTCGCTATCGTAGATGACCATGTCGTTAATTTTAACAATAATATAACCTTCGGTCAACCCAGCTGATTTTAATTTACCATTTTTCAAATCGGTAATCTTAACCCCTTTATTCAGCCGATAGCGATAGCGTTCAGCCTGCGTCAAGGGTTGCACCTCAGCTCCCAAAATTCCGGAACCGGTCTTCAGGCTGACATCTCCATAGCTATTTTGCAAAACAACATCTGCAACCTTCTCTTTTCCATCCCGGCTCAAAGTCATCTGAATCGTATTCCCGGGAGTATATTGGGCCAGCTGTTCCTGCAACTGTGCAAACGTCTTCGCTTCATAACCATTCAACTGCAAAATAACATCCCCGACTTTCACACCGGCCTTTTCAGCAGCTCCACCCGGAATCACTTCCGCCACATAAATACCCGATTGCTCTTTCAACTTGTATTCCTTCGCTAAGGCCGGAGTCAATTCCTGCATCTTGATACCGATCATTGCCCGCTGTACCTTACCGTATTCTTTCAGGTCACTGACCACTTTACGTGCTACATTCACCGGCACTGCAAACGAATATCCCGAATAGCTCCCGGTGGGTGACTGAATAGCCGTATTGATACCGATCAACTCTCCTTTCGCATTCACCAAGGCACCACCGCTATTTCCGGGATTCACCGCAGCATCCGTTTGCAAGAAAGATTCCAGGTTCATTTTCCCCCCCAGCTGACGAGCCTTGGCACTGATGATTCCTGCCGTAACCGTAGAAGTCAGATTGTAAGGATTACCGACAGCCAGTACCCATTCTCCTAAAACCACATCATCCGAATTACCGTATTCGATAGGCTGTAAGCCGGTCGCATCGATTTTCAACAGAGCAATATCCGTATCGGGATCGGTTCCGATTACCTTTGCTTCGAATTCGCGCTTATCGTTCAAAGTAACCATCACCTTATCACTCCGGTCGATCACGTGATTATTGGTAATGATATAACCATCTTCCGTAATGATCACTCCCGATCCGATTCCCATATTCCGGGGCACTTCACGCATCTGGGGTTGTACTCCTCCAAACCAAAATTCCAAGGGATTTCCATAATACTCCTTTCTCATCTGCACGGTCATCACATTGACCACAGCAGGTACTGTCTTTTTGGCAGCCATTCGCAGGTCTACCGGTCCTGCACTGTCATTAAGTACATCATTTTCAGATTCATGAACGACAGGACGCACAGCGCCCGGACCAACAATTTGGTGTTGCAGGGTAGGTTGTATGGTTTTCGAACCGAAATTATCAGCTATAAAATAAGCAATCAGGCCGCCTGCAAGCCCTAACACCAACGGAATAATAAACTTTGTTATTTTCATATTCTCTTCCTGATTAAATTGTTACAATTTCCAATTATCTTTGTCGTTTACAATAGTAACAATATCTTTGCCAAGTGTTTATTAATAATTTCTTAATTAGCAAAGCTTAACATCACACTATGATTATTAAGTTTCAAAAATTTCAAGGTGCTGGCAATGACTTCATTATCATTGATAATCGTAATCAGATATACGAATTTACAAGAGAAATTGTTGAGTATTTCTGTGATCGCAAATTCGGGATCGGAGCCGATGGTCTGATGTTATTAGAAACTTGTTCGGGTTACGATTTCAAGATGCGGTATTTCAACTCCGATGGCAGGGAAGCCAGTCTATGCGGTAACGGCAGCAGATGCATCGTTGCCTATGCCCATCGCTTGGGCCTGTTTCTGCAAACCACCCGTTTCCTGGCAGCAGACGGTGAACATCAGGGCGAAATTACCCCCCAGGGCGTACGGGTTAAAATGAACGATGTATCCCGAATTACGGTGGCCCCTGATTATTTTTTCCTGGATACCGGTTCTCCCCATTATGTAAAAGTAGTAGCCGATGCATTTCAGACAGACGTCATCACAGCAGGCCGTATGATCCGTTATGCCCCTTCTTTCCAACCCGGAGGCACCAACGTAAACTTCATTACCCCCACTCCGGCATGTATCCGAATCGCCACCTATGAGCGAGGAGTCGAAGACGAAACCCTCGCCTGCGGGACCGGTTGTGTAGCCGCAGCCCTTTCCGCAGCCCTGCTAAATCACGACCACTCCGGAACCTATACGTTACAAGCCAAAGGAGGTATATTGAAAGTAAGTTTCAAACAACTGGCAGACAACCATTTCACAGACATTTGGCTGGAAGGTCCTGCCGAATTCGTTTTTACCGGCGAAATCGAAACACCCCAAACCCGAGGCAAGAAAGCAATGTAAGCGGAGTGCCGATCAGCCTCCAACCTTTAGGCCTTCCTGATCGGCGCAATCTTCGATTCCGGGAAAAATTTCATCAGGAAGGCTGTTTCGCTTATCAGCCACAGCAATGTCAAGCTACGAAACATTAATCAGAAACAGGAGTTCGCCGATCGTTTTTCCGGCCAGCCGGAAAACCTTTACTTAGCTTCTTCAGCCTTTTTAAATACAGCGACTACCTTATTTTTAGACAGGAAAGAAAGTTTGTTGTCTTTGATCGAATAACCGTCTACACCATCCAGCATTTGGAAAAATTCCGTTTCGGTCTGTAGGTCGGGACAAGCCATCCGCGTCGCTCCCATCGGAGAAAATTTCAAACGGCTCGACTCCATTTCATAATTACCGAAAAAACGGTTACAGCCCCCCCTTCCGTTCACCCGGTGTTCGGCTTCATTAAACTGAATAAAAATCTCGCTATTGGGATCGGTCAAGCTCAATTCTTTATCGTTAAGCGTTTGCAATACCCACTTCACTCCACTCAACTTCGCCATATTTTTCGAAGAGTTACATCCGACAACAGATAACGCAACACATAACACGAGTAAAAAACTTTTCATGACTTTTTCCTTTTCAATTTAAACTATTAAACTTAAAATACCATAGCAAACGATACAATAGTATCCCCTATATATCATTTCTTTTCCAGCAAATATCATGCCAACATAATCCGTTATATTCTTCTCCCTCTTTAGCTTCCCATTGGTTTCGCGCCTACGGTCTGATACCCTAACAATCTAAAACACATAACATTATAATCATACATATAGAAGCGGATATTATATTCGTCCGGCGTCTGATAAAAATTATTTTGCATAGTCACCAAATCAGGTTTTTTCTCCTTCGAAGGAACTACAGCGAACATATAATCATAATATCCCTGTTTCAGCTCGGCTTGCCCGACATACGCTTTATTTTTGGCATCATAATCCATTTTTAATTCAGGCAGCAACTGCCAGTCTGTAAATTTCCCATAGATATAAACTTCTGCTCCGGGAATAGGTTCCGGGTAAAGGATAGCAAAGTGGGCGACGATATAATCGGCTTCCAGATCAGAATTTTGTACATTCTCTGCCTCGATGTAAAAATTCCCCCCCCGATCAGGGGTCGGAATATAACGCTGAGGAACGGTACCCGGTACCAGGATGAAATTATATCTCCCTTCCGGTCCCTTCAATACATCTTTCACATAACGGGTATAATAAACCAAACTGGAACATTGGAAATTACGAAAAGGAGACAAACCGTTGAAAATATTATCGACCCCGTTGCCGTATACCAATTGGTTTTGCCGGACAAAAGTGGGAGTAAAATTTCTGCGGGAATTCGGATCCTGGTTTTGAGTCACATACACCCGGGTATCCCGCACCGGATTATAGATCTGCAAACCGGTATAGTTCACTGTAAAATTCAGTTGCTGGGAAGTGTACAAAAAAGTAGGATTCGTGCTATTCACCACAGATGCAGCGATACCGACCTTATTTTCCACGACAGCAAAGCGTTGTAAAACGACCGCACTATCCGGATTCTGATCGTTGTATACCTGCAATAAATAGTTCCCGGACAATTTGATACCCACTTCTTCATTCGGCAAATTCAAGGTAAACCGGGTGTAAGGCACAACCGTATTGAAAGAGTATTCGTAATTATCCAGCGGATTACTGAAAAATCCGGTCAAATAAGTAAAACTGCTTAAATTGGAATTATTCCAATCGGGATCGCAATGAATAATTTTATAGGTATATGAGTTCGTCTCGCTACTCAGATCATCGAAACTAAAAAAAAGCTGCTGTCCACTCCCCAACTCGATAACCGGTTCGGCAAAAGGACTGCCGACAGGGTAACACTGAACGGTTCTGATCTGGCTTTGCGCCGGCATCATATTCCCTATCCCCAGGATAAAAAACGATAGATTCAAAAAAAACTTCATCCCCAATAAATTAAAATCTAATTAACGACAAAATTACGTAATTGGTTTGTATATTTGTGCCTTAATTTTAGGAAAACTATAACACTTCATATTTTTACAAGCCCCTTATCGGGGCGAGGTAAAAAGTTATGTGGTCAGTAATTGTAAATACTTAATTATTAATAATTAAAACACATGTCCAAGGTAATCAAATTAAAAAAAGGCCTTGATATCAAGTTAAACGGAGAAGCGGAAAAAGTGGTGCAACCTGCTGGTAGAATAACCAGTTGTGCGTTAAAACCGACGGATTTCCGGGCTATGACTCCGAAACTAGCAGTCAAGGTCGGCGATGAAGTGAAAGCGGGAGATGTCTTATTTATCGACAAAACACATCCCGAAATTAAATTCACAACACCGGTAAGTGGTACCATTGAAGCCATCAACCGAGGCGAAAGACGTAAATTACTGGAAGTCGTGGTCAAGGCAGATGCCGAGATCCGGTACCGGGATTTCGGAAAAACAGAAGTCAGCAAACTGAATCGGGATGAAGTCATCGACAGGCTGTTGGAAAGCGGCGTTTGGCCTCTGATCAAACAACGTCCTTACGACATCATTGCAGACCCGATGAGTACACCGAAAGCCGTTTTCGTGTCAGCCTTCGATTCTGCTCCTCTGGCTCCGGATTACGACCTGATCCTGAACAATCAGAGCAAAGATCTTCAAACCGGTATCGATTGCCTTTGTAAACTCTGCAATAAAAATGTAAATCTGGGCTTGCAGGAAAATACTCCCTCCGCTTCTGTATTTACCAAACTACAGCATGTAGATATCAATTATTTTGCCGGTCCGCATCCGGCTGGCAACGTAGGTGTTCAGATTCATCACCTGAATCCGATCAACAAAGGAGAACAAGTATGGGTGGTCAACATTCAGGATGTCGCTATCATCGGCCGACTGTTCAATGAAGGCCGGTTCGATGCACGTAAAATTATCGCCCTGGCCGGTTCTGAAGTGACAAAACCCCAGTATTATCACAGTATTTTGGGTGCTTCTATTCAGGATCTCACCGCAGGAAAATTAAAAAATGCAGTAGAACAACGGATCATTTCCGGCAACGTACTCACCGGAACCCGAGTCGTTCCGGAAGGTCATCTGGGCTATTACGACAATCAAATCACCGTCATCCCGGAAGGCAATAACTACGAATTTTTAGGCTGGGCGGCCCCGGGTTTCAATAAATTCTCGGCTTCCAGATTATTCCCGTCCTTTTTATGTCCGAAGAAACATTACACCCTGGACACCAATTACCACGGTGAACGCCGGGCCTTCGTCGTAACCGGACAATATGAAAAAGTATTTCCGATGGACATCTATCCGGTATATTTGCTGAAAGCTGTCCTCGCCCAGGATATCGACCGCATGGAACAACTCGGTATCTACGAAGTTGTGCCCGAAGACATGGCTTTATGTGAATTTGTCTGTACCTCGAAGACGCCTGTTCAGAAAATCCTGAGCGACGGAATCGAACTGATGATGAAAGAAACGAATTAATTTACGATGGAAGATTTCCGATCATCACCCAATAGGGAGGTATCGGAGCTAACATCTAAAATTTAAAATCTAAAATTAATAAAATGAACTTTTTACGAAATTATTTGGATAAGCAGAAACCCAAATTTGAAAAAGGAGGTAAGCTGGAAAAATTCCACTCCGTTTTCACCGGTTTCGAGTCTTTTCTTTTCGTGCCGAATGCGACCACTTCCAGCGGAGCTCATATCCGGGATGCCGTCGATCTGAAGAGAACCATGATCATCGTGGTACTTGCTTTGATTCCGGCACTTCTTTTCGGGATATACAACGTAGGTTATCAGCATTTCAATGCTGTCGGCGGCCTGGCAGACACCACTTTCTTCCAACTGTTCTTCTACGGTTTGTGGAAAGTGCTCCCCATGATCATCGTATCTTATGTCGTTGGATTGGGCATCGAATTTGCAGTCGCCCAAATGAAGGGACATGAAATCAATGAAGGTTTTCTGGTTTCCGGTTTACTGATCCCCATGATTATGCCTGTCGAAGCTCCGTTATGGATGGTGGCTTTATCGACAGCCTTCGCAGTAATCATCGGTAAAGAGATTTTCGGAGGTACAGGTATGAACATCTGGAATCCAGCCCTGTTGGCCCGTGCTTTCTTTTTCTTCTCCTATCCTTCTATGATTTCAGGAGATAAAGTATGGATTGCCGGAGACACAGCCGATGCCATCTCACAAGCCACTCCACTGGCACAAATGGCTCTGGGACAACCCCTGACTTACAGTACGGCAGACATGTTCTGGGGATTTATTCCCGGTTCGGTCGGTGAAACCTCGGCCTTCTGTATTCTGATCGGAGCTGTGATTCTGTTATTGACCAACGTCGCCAGTTGGCGCACCATGATTTCGGTTTTTGTCGGAGGTTATCTCATGGCGCTCGTATTCCAGCCGATTTCCGGTGTCGAAGCCTATCAGCAACTGCTAATGGGCGGTTTTGCTTTCGGAGCGGTATTTATGGCTACCGACCCGGTAACTTCCGCTCAAACCAATACAGGTAAATATGTTTACGGTCTGTTGATCGGAGCGATGGCTGTGATCATCCGTTGCATCAACCCGGGTTATCCCGAAGGCATGATGCTGGCAATCCTGCTGATGAACACGTTCGCTCCCCTGATCGACTGGTTCGTCGTACAGGCAAACATCAAACGCAGACTGAAAAGAGCGAAAGCCGTTGCGAATTGACGATTTAAGATTTAAGCAATCATAGATTTAAAAGATATGAATAAACAAGGAAATACCTATACATTCCTCTATTCAGTTGTTCTGGTAGTCGTTGTTGCAGCGCTACTATCCATCGTATCTCTTTCCCTGCAACCCCGGCAGAATGAAAACCGCCAAAACGAAAAGAGACAGAACATACTGAGTGCGATACACATTTCCTCCACTGCTGCCAATTCTGCAGAACTCTTCGACAAATATATCAAGGAGCAGTTTATTATAAACAGCAAAGGAGATAGAATCGAAGGCAAGGCCTTTGACGTAAACATCGAAAAACAATACAACCTACCGGTTGAAAAACGGGAACTTCCCGTATTTGTCGCCAATGTCGACGGAGCCACCAAATACATCCTACCGATTTACGGAGCCGGTTTATGGGGCCCTATCTGGGGATATATCTCCCTGGACGACAACAAAGATACCGTTTACGGTACTTTCTTCGACCACCAGGGAGAAACTCCGGGGTTGGGAGCTGAAATTACCACGCCTGAATTCAATAAAGAATTCCGGAACAAACAGATTTTCTCCGGGAATCAGTTGGTTGGAATTCTGGTCGTAAAAGGCGGGAATGCTTCCGGGGCGAATGAAGTCGATGCCATATCCGGAGGTACGATCACTTCCAAAGGAGTAGAGACCATGATCAAGAATTACTTAACCTATTACGAACCGTTTTTAAAACAAAAATAAAATGAGCGCATTATTTTCAGCTAAGAACCGGGAATTCCTGCTCGGTCCTCTGAGTAAGAACAACCCGGTTATCGTACAGGTCCTGGGTATTTGTTCTGCCCTTGCTGTTACTGCCAAGCTGGAGCCTGCCATCGTAATGGGGCTTTCGGTAACGGCCGTAACCGCTTTCTCGAATGTGATCCTTTCGCTGATGCGAAATACCATTCCGACCCGTATCCGTATCATCGTACAATTGGTCGTTGTGGCCGCTCTTGTAATCATCGTCGATCAGCTGTTGAAAGCTTTCGCTTACGATGTCAGCAAACAGCTGTCCGTATATGTCGGATTGATCATCACCAACTGTATCATCATGGGACGTATCGAAGCTTTCGCCCTCGCCAATAAACCCTGGCCTTCTTTGTTAGATGGTATCGGTAACGGTTTGGGGTACGGCCTGATCCTGGTGATCGTAGCTTTCTTCCGTGAACTGCTCGGTTCGGGTACACTTTACGGTTTCCGTATTATTCCGGAATCGTGGTATGTACAAAACGGCGGTTGTTATCTCAATAACGGTTTGATGATTATGCCGGCCATGGCTTTGATTCTTGTCGGACTGATTATCTGGGTACACCGTTCCAGAAATAAAGATTTAATAGAAAAATAATTAAAGTAAAAATAAGATATGGAAAATCTATTAAATATATTCGTCCGTTCCATCTTCATCGACAATATGATCTTTGCCTATTTCTTAGGCATGTGTTCCTATCTGGCCGTATCGAAGACTGTGAAGACCTCTTTCGGTCTGGGAATCGCTGTTATTTTCGTATTGTTCATCACCGTTCCGGTCAACTATCTGTTAGACAACTATGTGTTGAAACCCGGTGCTTTACAATGGTTGCTCGGGGATGAAGCTGCCGGAATCGATCTGAGCTTCCTGAGTTTTATCATGTTCATCGCCATCATCGCTGCTATGGTACAATTGGTGGAAATGATCGTCGAGAAATTTGCTCCCGCTTTGTACAACCAATTGGGTATCTTCCTGCCTCTGATCGCTGTAAACTGTGCTATCATGGGAGCTTCCCTGTTTATGCAACAGCGGAACTACGGCAGTGTACTCGAAGCGACGACATTCGGTTTGGGCTCAGGTATCGGCTGGATGCTGGCTATCGTATGTATTGCCGCTATCCGGGAGAAACTGAAATATTCCGACATTCCGGCTCCATTACGGGGAATCGGTATCACGTTTATCGTGACCGGACTGATGGCTATCTCTTTCATGAGTTTCCTGGGTATCGACCTGAATAAACTGAAAGCTCAGCCGGCACAAACCGAAACGACGGCACAGGTATCCTCCTATGGTGAAAAAGAGACCGTCACCGGTTACCTGACTGAAAAAGATCAGATGGCTTCAGCACAAAATGAAGGCAATGCCGATGCAGAATAATTTAAAATTTAAAATCTAAAATTTAAAATTAAATGGTACTATTAGCAATAAATACAACAATCGTCACTACCGGCATTGTGGTATTCCTGATTGTCATCCTGATTCTGGTGGGTATCCTTTTGTTTGCCAAAGCCAAACTGACCGCCAAAGGGGATGTGAAAATCAGCATTAACAATGGCGACCGGGTCATTACAACCGAACCGGGCAGCTCACTGTTGTCCACCCTGGCAGGCCAGAAAATATTCCTGCCTTCGGCCTGTGGTGGTAAAGGTTCCTGTGGTATGTGTAAATGCCAGGTAGATTCGGGTGCAGGCTCTATCCTCCCGACCGAAACAGGTTTCTTCTCCTACAAACAGCAGCACGAAAACTGGCGTCTGGCTTGTCAGGTGAAAGTGAAAGAAAATATCGAAATGCGTATTCCGGAATCCGTGATGGGAATCAAAAAATGGGAATGTACCGTAGTTTCCAACCGGAATATTTCTACTTTCCTGAAAGAATTCGTTGTAAAATTGCCGGAAGGTGAAAATCTGAAATTCAAATCCGGAGGGTATATTCAAATCGATGTACCTGCTCTGGATGTCGACTTCAAGGATATGATCATCGATGAAAAATACAAAGGCGATTGGGAAAAGATGAAAATGTTCGATCTGAAGATGCACAATCCCGAACCGACTTACCGGGCCTACTCTATGGCCAATTCTCCGGCAGAAGGCAATATCATCATGTTGAACATCCGTATCGCCACTCCGCCGTTCGACCGTGCGGCTGGCGCTTTTGCTCCGGTAAATCCGGGTATCTGTTCTTCTTTCATCTTCTCGCGCAAACCGGGAGACAAAGTAACGATTTCCGGTCCTTACGGTGAATTCTTCCTGCGTGAAACCAACAACGAAATGATGTTCATCGGTGGTGGTGCCGGTATGGCTCCGATGCGTTCACACATCTTCAACCTGTTCCATACGATGCACACCGACCGCAAAGTGACCTTCTGGTACGGAGCACGTGCTCTGCAGGAGGCTCCCTACGTGGATGAATTCAATAAGATCCAGGAAGAAAATCCGAATTTCCACTGGACCCTGGCACTCGACCGTCCCGATCCCGTTGCAGATGCTGCCGGTGTGGCCTACAAACCAGGCTTTGTACATCAGGTGATCTTCGAAAACTATCTGAAGAACCACGAGAACCCCGAAGATATCGAATACTATTTGTGCGGACCTCCAATGATGATCCAGGCAGTCACCAAAATGCTGTACGATCTGGGAGTTCCCGACGAAAATGTCATGTACGACAACTTCGGTGGATAATCCTGATAAAAAAACCGTTCTCCGAGTCGAGAACGGTTTTTTTCGACAACTATATTTTTTCACTTACCGCCTAAACAAATCGGCCGGGCATATCCTTCTGTTTTTTCAAGCAATT
The DNA here is from genome assembly GCF_000980245.1 of Odoribacter sp. N15.MGS-14. NCBI lineage: Bacteria > Pseudomonadati > Bacteroidota > Bacteroidia > Bacteroidales > Odoribacteraceae > Odoribacter > Odoribacter sp. N15.MGS-14. The sequence goes on along the minus strand of NZ_LARE01000068.1, from coordinate 1,101 downwards.
TCAGTGGAGTCGCCAACACATAACCTTCCTGTCGTTTTTCTAAAATCACCATTCCACCGTTTTCAGGCACACACATCCGTTCAAAATCTTCCACAGTGAGATGAAACCACCGCATAATAAACAAGCGGATGGTCAATCCATGAGAGATCAGCACACAATTCTCCGGAAAATTATCCCGCGAAAAATCCCGGTGTAAAGATCCCAGCAAATCGTTCATTCTATCATAAACATCGGTCGCAGCCTCCCCACCCGGTATACGGTAGTAAAAAATACCATAACTCTTCCGCTCTTCCCGTATACGTTCGAACTCTCCCTGACTCCTCAGATAACCCCATTCCTGCTCCCTCAACCGCGGTTCCTCACTATACCGAAACTGTTCCCGCGAAAAAGCTTTCGCCACTTCTTCGAAAGTCGTCCGTGTTCTCCAAAAAGGAGACACATAAAAATAAAGTGTTTCATCCTCCACCAACTCCTTCAATTTCACACCCGCCTCCCTGGCCTGTCTCCTCCCCCGTTCCGTCAATTCAATGATGTAGTCCGGCATAGAGGCAAAAAGCTCACAATTCACATTCGCCTCCGATTCCCCGTGGCGAATAAGTATAATACGTTTCGGTTTCATTTGTTCCTCTTCCCTTTTGATTAAGTATTCACATCGTATATATTCTATTCATCATCAGCAGTTATACCGTTCAAGCACAATTGATTTTTCATTCCATCAAATCAAAAAATTCCATGCTGGCAATAGCTGCCACTTTAATCTTAACGAAATTTCTGAAAACATACAAATTGCTTTGTCTCAATACCGTTCTCACGGTTATCTCTTTAATCTAGTTCAAACGGCGACAAAACAGTCATCTCCTGGAGTCTCAATACCGTTCTCACGGTTATCTCTTTAATCACCCTGGTTGACGAAGAGCTTAAACTCACCTTCCAGTCTCAATACCGTTCTCACGGTTATCTCTTTAATCACCCTGGTTGACGAAGAGCTTAAACTCACCTTCCAGTCTCAATACCGTTCTCACGGTTATCTCTTTAATCACCCTGGTTGACGAAGAGCTTAAACTCACCTTCCAGTCTCAATACCGTTCTCACGGTTATCTC
>NZ_LARE01000067.1:0-14714 GCF_000980245.1 Odoribacter sp. N15.MGS-14 | reverse complement strand
CCTGGTATTTTTATCCGGAATCGAATCGGTCCAAAAATATTGCACATCGAAATTCAACTTATTATTTACACTTATATAATAAGGAGATACATCCGGATTCGAAGAAGTCCGGTATTGATACTGGGCTAACTTCATAGAATCCAGCCACAAATAGGGAGCCTGATCCGCCGAACAGATTTTAAAATTTTCCAACGGTTCCCCTTTTCCCAACGAATCGGTAAAATGGTAGATCTCCCGTAAATCGGGCGTTCGGTAAGCATAAAAAGTACTCCACAAAGCAGGCGGAGTATTCAACTTCACCCCATGCTCTTCGAAAGTCAGATCCACTCCTACCCGTGCACCATAAGTACCGGTAGGCTCATGGCAGATGATCACAGCCGAATCGGCAGTGATCCATTTCTCTTCGAAAGCTTTACCGACCTCCACCCCCAAATCATCGATATCGCTATTAAACACAAGCCGGTATCTCGTCTTCGGCGGATTGTTATGCTCGGTCAATACCAAAGAAACCGTATCTCCCCCCCACTCCATACAACGGCGTGTACCGGGAGGATAAATCCGGAAAGATACCCTCAGATCCCGGTTCATCATCATCTTATGATAAATCATATCCGGTACACCGGAAATATCGCTATCCGGTTTGTATAAATTGATTTTTAATTCATAAATACCTGCAGAAGTGTAAGTATGACCGTCCACCTGCAAGGCCTGATCCTCACGGATGATATGAGTCCGGGTATCTTCAACTCCATCCCCCCAGTCCAATGTGAAACGATCGTATGGAAAATCCACCGGCTTGACCGGAAATATCAAAGTAGGGCGGTAAGTCGTATTCGCATATTCATCGTACTCCGGATTCACATACCAAGTGGTATCGTCTTTCCATAACAAATCCACTTCGCGTTGTCCGAAACAGGAGATATGCAGGAACAACAGTCCTCCTAATATACTCAGATATTTATACCACATACACACATCGTTACAGGGCCACACTCACCCTGATATAAGATTTTACAAAAATACAGGTTTTTTACAAAAAATATGACAAACAACGAACTAATTTCAGAATAAAATGGCGTCGTATCGATTTTTATCGGCCGATTATAAAAAAAATTACATTTATCGCATATCTTTGTGACTGATAATTTTAAACGAATAAAATGACATGTTACCCAAATTTCTTATTGCGGACAACTCACAGGAAGCACTTGATTTAGTCTACGTTGTTCATACCGAAAAACCACGTTGTATCATTCAATGTGATCTGGACGGATTTTACAGTAATCAAAAAATTTACTGGATCGACGAAGAACCACTGTCTCAAGATGATATCGATTCTCTGATGGAAGAAGCTGAAGATTTCTATGAAACCGAACTGGACAATCAGGAAGAGGTATATGACGAAGAGGAAGATAATTAATCCGACTTACAGCTTTGTAAGCTTTAATCACTAAATTATGAACTACACGAAAGAAGATCTGAAAGTTTTCAAACACAGAGATATTAAACCGGAACAGATAGACCGGCAATTAGCCAATTTCGAAAAAGGATTCGACTATGTCGATTTGTCCGAACCAGCCACCATCGGTAATGGGATTATCCGGATCGAGGCTGAAGATGAAGAACGTTTGAACGCAAATTTCGATAAAGCACGTCAGGAATGTGAACTGCTGAAAATGGTCCCGGCTTCCGGATCGGCCACCCGGATGTTCAAAGATCTGTTTACTTTTATGGATACCTATACAGGTACAGAAGAAGAATTCCTGGAATTCGTGCAGGATAAAGGGGCGGGTACAATGCACGATTTCTTTTTGAAACTGAACGAACTTCCTTTCTATAACCGTTTGTCTGCCGCTCTGTGGAATGATGGAAAAGACATCGACAAGATGATCGACAAACGGCAATTTAACGAAATTCTTAGCTATATCCTTACCGACAAAGGACTGAACTATGGGAACACACCCAAAGGATTGGTCGATTTTCATATCTACCGGGATTTTGTCAGAACGGCTTTCGACGAACATATCGTTGAAGGAGGGATGTATTGCAACAATGGAAAAATAGCCCGCTTGCATTTCACCGTTTCGGAAGAGTATATGAATCTCTTTAAAGAACGGTTGAAGAAGGTGACCAAAGTATTCGAGAAGATGTTCAACATCAAATACGAAGTGACCTTTTCGATTCAGAAACCTTCCACCGATACGGTCAGCCTCACTGACAAGGGCGAGTTACTGAGAGACAGCGAAGGGAAGCTGGTATTCCGTCCGGGAGGACACGGTGCCCTGATCTATAACCTGGATGAACTGAAAGCCGATATTATTTTTATCAAAAATATCGATAACGTTATCCCCGACCGGGCCAAGGGAGATACGATCAAATATAAAAGACTGCTGGCCGGTACACTGGTGGAATTACAAGAAAAGATTTTCAGCTACCTGAGTATGCTGGATAAAAAACCGACAGAAGAACAACTCCGGGAGATTGAAGCCTTTATGGGACAAATCGGTTATAAAGAAGCGGAAGGCAAGACTTATAAAGACCAGAAAGAGCGCATCAAACATCTGCATCAATTGCTGGATCGTCCGATCCGGGTATGTGGGATGGTAAAAAATGAAGGTGAACCGGGCGGAGGACCGTTCTGGGTGAAAATGAAAGACGGCAGTTCACGCCTGATGATCGTCGAATCGGCTCAGATCAATCTGAAAGATAAAGAACAAAAAAAAGTGTTCGATCATTCTACTCATTTCAATCCGGTCGATCTGGTATGCGGTGTAAAAAACTATAAAGGCAAGAAGTTCGATCTCGAAAAATTCATTGCCCCCGAACAAGGTTTTATTACCCACAAATCATATAAAGGGAAAGAAATTAAAGTACAGGAACTCCCGGGGCTTTGGAATGGAGCTATGGCGAACTGGATTACGGTATTCGTCGAGGTTCCCCTGACAACTTTCACCCCGGTGAAGACTGTTTTTGATCTATTCCGTTTTGAGCATAGAAACGTATTGAAAAAATAAATCCCGCTTGGGATTTATTTTTTTATAAAATTCGAAAAGTGAACAGAAAAATATGGGAAAACAAAAGAATTATTTATTGTTGGTACTGAAAGGCTGTGCCATGGGTGCAGCAGATGTGGTTCCGGGTGTTTCCGGCGGTACGATCGCCTTCATTACGGGGATTTATGAAGAATTGATCGATTCGATCAAAAGTATAGACCTCCAAGCTTTAAAATTGTTGCTCAGCCTGAAGTTTGCAGACTTTTGGAAAAAGATCAACGGGTCATTCCTACTCGGAGTGGTCGGTGGTATCGCCATCTCTATCTTCTCTCTGGCCAAACTCATGACCTGGTTACTGGAACATCATCCCATCTATATCTGGTCGTTTTTCTTCGGTTTGATCGTCGCTTCGTCGGTACTGGTAGCCAAAGAAATCAAACACTGGCATATCGGTACGGTGATCTCACTGATTGCAGGAGGCTGTATCGCCTATGTCATTACCGTGATGTCGCCGGCCGAGACTCCCAATACGTGGTGGTTTATCATTTTATCCGGCGCCATAGCCATTTGTGCCATGATTTTACCGGGCATATCCGGGGCATTCATTTTACTACTGATGGGGAAATACTCCTATATCCTCGGAGCTGTCAGCAGCCTGAACATCGGGGTGATGTTGTTATTCATCGTCGGAGCGGTTGCCGGTATCATCAGTTTTTCCCATTTGTTATCCTGGCTTCTAAAAAAACATCACACAGCGACTGTCGCTACCCTAACGGGATTCATGGTAGGGTCTCTGAATAAAGTATGGCCCTGGAAAGAAACTCTGGAAACCTATACCGACTCACACGGAGTGGTAAGACCTTTGGTGGAAGCGAATGTATCTCCGCATTATTTTCAGGAACTGACGCAATCCGATCCGCTCTTAGTGGAAGCGATCGTGATGTGTATCGTGGGTTTTGTGCTTATTTATGGCATAGAGTTCATCGGAAAGAAAATGCAAAAGCAACAGTAATCATGCAAATATACGGAATCATCGGATACCCTTTGGGGCATTCCTGCTCGCCCCGCTATTTTAACGAGAAATTCCAAAAAGAAAATATCGCTGCTGAATATCGGAGCTTCGAAATGCCCGACATCCGGCAGCTTTCGACACTATTACAACAAACGCCCGACCTTTGTGGTTTTAATGTCACGATCCCTCACAAACAAAATATCCTTCCCTTTTTGGACGAGATCAGTGAAGAAGCCCGGGTTATCGGTGCCGTCAATTGCGTCAAGGTGAGCCATCCGAACGGGCACCCCTATCTGGTGGGATATAATACGGATATGTATGGTTTTCGGAAAGCTTTGCTGGAATTTATTCCCGCAGCTATTTCCAAAGCACTGATTCTGGGGAATGGCGGAGCTGCCAAAGCCGTGCGTTACGCCCTGCACTCTCTGAATATGGAAGTATCGACCGTATCCCGTACTCCCCGCCAGGCAGACGAGATCGGCTATACAGCGTTACCGGACTTAATAACCGGCTATCCGCTGATCGTAAATACTACCCCTTTGGGCACCTGGCCCGATACATCGGAGTTTCCTCCCCTTCCCTACGAGCTCCTCACTGCCGGACATTATCTTTTCGACCTGGTCTATAATCCCGAAACAACCACTTTCATGCAAAAGGGAAGAGCAGCCGGAGCTCATGCCTGCAACGGTTATGCGATGTGGCTGGGACAGGCGGAAAAAAATTGGGAGATATGGAAAAAAAAGTAAAAAGGCTAACAACCAGAGGGTAAAGGCTAAAAGTAAAAAAATACCTGAAAAATACGTTGGAGCTTTCTTTTTTTAAAGAATATTTCTATCTTCGCAAACGTTTTACATGATATGCGTTTAGCGATATGTACCGTCCTTTTGAATATTATTTCGTTTTAGCTTATATCATGGGTACCTTGAAATTCCACTGGGGACTCTGATTCCGGGGCAGTTATTGCCTTCACTTTCGAATTATTCAACATTTTATTTCCGAGACGTCTCCGACGTTTGTGTTATTGTAATATCATATAATCTATAAAATCAGACAAAATTATGCAAAAACAGCTATTATTAGGTGTCGAAGCAATAGCTCAGGGAGCCATTGACAGCGGAATTTCAGGCGTATATGCCTATCCCGGTACTCCTTCGACAGAAATCACCGAATATATTCAGAATTCTAAAGAGGCTATCGCCCGTAATGTACACCGGGCATGGGCAGCCAACGAAAAGACGGCCATGGAATCGGCTTTAGGCATGTCTTACGCCGGCAAAAGAGCCTTGGTATGTATGAAACACGTCGGTATGAATGTGGCAGCCGACTGCTTCATGAATGCAGCTATTACCGGAGCTAACGGTGGACTGGTAGTTACCGCAGCCGACGATCCTTCGATGCATTCCTCTCAAAATGAGCAGGATTCCCGGGTATATGGTAAATTTGCCTTTGTACCGGTACTCGAACCTTCGAACCAGCAAGAAGCTTACGAAATGACCCGTTACGGTTTCGCTCTCTCCGAAACGGTAGGTTCTCCCGTATTGATGCGGATTACCACCCGTCTGGCCCACTCCCGTGCCGGAGTCGAAACGCACGATAGTCTGCCGGAAAATCATTTGCACTTGCCGGAGGATAAACGCCAGTTCGTACTGCTCCCGGCTATCGCCCGTAAACGCTATAAACTCTTACTTGAGAAACAAGCGGATTTTGTAAAAGCATCCGAACAATCTCCCTTCAATCAATATATCGACGGTAGTGATAAATCACTCGGAATCATCGCTTGCGGAATTACCTACAATTATCTGTTGGAAAATTTTGACGGTGGCTGTATCTATCCGGTAGTAAAAGTCAGCCAATATCCGTTACCCCGTAAAATGATCAAACGTCTATTGCGCGAGTGTAAACAGATTCTGGTACTCGAAGAAGGTTATCCCGTTGTAGAAGAAATGCTGAAAGGGTACCCCGGCAAAGACAACATCATGGGACGCCTGGACGGCACCCTGCCCCGGGATGGCGAATTAAATCCGGACTTAGTAGGCAAAGCCCTTTGTTTCAATACCAAAGAAGGAGCCCCTGTACCTGAGATCGTCGCTCCCCGTCCACCTGCACTCTGTACGGGTTGCAGCCATCGCGATGTCTATAAAGCCCTCAACGAAGTCATCGCGACCTATGGCGAAGGACGGGTATTTTCAGATATCGGCTGTTATACTTTAGGTGCACTTCCTCCTTTCCAGTCCATCAACTCTTGTGTCGACATGGGAGCTTCTATCACGATGGCCAAAGGAGCCTGTGACGCCGGATTATTCCCAACGGTAGCGGTTATCGGCGACTCGACTTTCACCCATTCCGGTATGACCGGTTTATTGGATGCCGTCAACGAAAAAACGCCGATCACAGTAATCATCTCCGACAACGAATCGATTTCTATGACCGGAGGTCAGGAATCCTCGGCCCTGGGAAAAATAGAATCGATCTGCCAGGGTATCGGAGTAGAACCCGAACACATCCGGGTATTGCTGCCGGTACCCAAGAACCATGAGGAACTGTGCCGAATTATCCGGGAAGAACTGGAATACAAAGGAGTATCGGTCATCATCCCCCGGAGAGTATGCATCCAGAAAGCAGCCAGGGACAATAAGAAAAAATAGAATAAGTAATAAGCTACAGGCTAAAGGCTAAAAAGTTAAAGGTAAAAAATTATGAAAACAGATATTATATTAGCAGGCGTAGGAGGGCAGGGTATTTTGTCTATCGCAGCGGCTTTGGGCTCGGCTGCACTGACTAACAATCTATACATGAAACAAGCCGAGACTCACGGTATGAGCCAGCGAGGCGGTGATGTACAATCTTTCATGCGTATTTCAGACCGCCCGATCTATTCGGACCTGATCGCCAAAGGACGTGCCGACATCATCTTATCCGTAGAGCCGATGGAAGCTCTTCGTTACCTCCCCTATCTACGGGAAGGCGGATTTGTGGTGACCAACTCCACACCTTTTATCAATATCCCCAACTACCCCGAAGTAGAAAAAGTGATGAGTACACTCAAAAGCCTTCCCCATCAGGTGATTATAGATGCCGATACCATTGCTAAAGAATCTGCCGGTAACGTCAGAGCCAGCAATTTCGTCATGTTGGGAGCAGCTTCTCCCTTCATCGAAATTCCGTTCGAATACCTGGAAGAAGGCATCCGTGCCATCTTCAGCCGCAAAGGCGCTGAAATCGTAGAGATGAACCTCAAAGCCCTACGTGCGGGCCGCGAATTCGCTCAGAATTACAAGTAACGGACGAAACGGTAAAAGCGGCTAAAACGGGAACAACGGCAAAAATGCCTCCTTCCTCCCTGCCGCTTTTACCGTTCCCCTTTTTCTTTTCCACAGCTTCCACCGTTTCATCCCTTCACTTCCTACTTTTTTCACTTTTTACCTTTTACTTTTCACCTTTTACCTTTATTGTATTATCTTTGCTCACCAAATAGTTACAAGTTTCCGGTACTGCCGGAAGTGATCGGAATCGCTTCAAAGTGTTTGGAAAACCTGTACTAAACGGTGTAATTCAGCAAATATTAATCTTAAAATCCTTTCGACTTTTTCAATCGTTTGAAGGGATGATAACTTAAATAATGTAACATGAAAGGACTGAAAATTGTTGTTCTTGCGAAGCAGGTTCCCGATACCAGAAATGTGGGAAAAGATGCTATGAAAGCGGATGGAACTGTAAACAGAGCAGCCTTACCTGCTATTTTTAACCCTGAAGATTTAAATGCCCTGGAACAGGCATTACGGATAAAAGATAAAATTGAAGGGACTACAGTGCACATTCTGACGATGGGCCCCGGCCGTGCTGCAGAAATCATACGTGAAGCCATGTACAGAGGCGCAGATGGCGGATATTTGTTATCCGACCGTGCTTTTGCCGGTTCCGATACCCTGGCCACTTCTTATGCGTTAGCTTGTGCGCTCCGGAACTTGCAGACCGACCTGCTGATCTGCGGCCGTCAGGCTATCGACGGAGATACGGCTCAAGTGGGGCCTCAGGTAGCTGAAAAGCTGGGGCTGCCACAAGTCACTTATGCAGAAGATATTCTGAATATTACAGCCGGCAAGATCACGATCAAACGTCGTCTCGAAAGAGGTATAGAAGTGGTAGAATGTCCGGTGCCCTGCGTCGTGACCGTTAACGGTTCTGCTGCCCCCTGCCGCCCCCGTAACGCACGCTATGTGATGAAATATAAATACGCCCGGGCTACCCAGGAAATGCAGGATGCCGATGAAGATTACCTCAACCTGCTCCAGGAACGTCCTTACTTGAAAATTACCGAATGGAGTGTCAACGACATCACTTGCGAAGCCCAGGAACTGGGATTGAGCGGTTCTCCGACGAAAGTGAAAAACATTGAAAGCGTCGTATTTCAGGCCAAAGAAGCCAAAGTACTCGAGCCTAGCGACACAGCCATCGATGAAATGATGAAAGAACTGATCGTTAACCATACCGTGGGGTAAGGTAAAAAGTAAAAGGTAAAAAAGTAAAAAGTAAAAGGCGAAAGGCTATAAGCTTAAGCTATAAAAGCTAAATATTTATGAACAGTGTATTTGTATATTGCGAAATAGAAGAGGGTATTATTGCAGATGTAAGCCTCGAGCTACTGACCAAAGGACGTACCCTTGCCACTGAATTAGGCGTAAAACTCGAAGCTATCGTATTGGGTAGCGACCTCAAAGGAGTTGAAAAACAAGTCTTCCCTTATGGAGTAGACGTACTTTGGCTGGGCGATGACAAACGTCTGGCTCCTTACACCACTCTCCCTCATACCTCCATTTTAGTCAACCTGTTTAAACAGGAAAAACCTCAGATCGCTTTTATGGGAGCTTCCAGTATCGGCCGTGACCTGGGTCCCCGGGTATCTTCAGCCCTGCACAGCGGTCTGACAGCCGACTGTACCAGTCTGGAAATCGGAGATTATGAAGACAAGAAAAACAATAAAATATATCACAACCTGTTATACCAAATCCGTCCGGCTTTCGGCGGAAACATCGTTGCTACGATCGTAAATCCGGATTGCCGTCCTCAGATGGCTACCGTCCGCGAAGGAGTGATGAAAAAAGAAATCTTCAATGCGAACCACCAGGGAGAAATCAAAATGATCGATGTGAATCAGTTCACCACTCCGGAAGATTTCGTCATCCATGTGATCGAACGTCACATGGAAAAATCCAAAGTGAACCTGAAAGCAGCTCCGATCATTGTTGCCGGAGGCTATGGTGTCGGTTCGAAAGAAAACTTCCAGTTACTGCATGAACTGGCTACCGTTCTAGGCGGAGAAGTCGGAGCTTCGCGTGCTGCCGTCGATGCCGGTTTTTGCGAACACGAGCGTCAGATCGGCCAAACGGGTACCACCGTACGTCCTAAACTGTACATCGCTTGCGGTATTTCAGGCCAGATCCAGCATACTGCAGGAATGGAAGAGTCTGCCATGGTGATTGCGATCAATACCGATAGCAACGCCCCGATCAATAAATTTGCTGATTATGTCATCACCGGCGACCTGAATGTCGTTATCCCGAAGATGATCCAGTATTACAAGAAAAACAGCAAATAAAACCTAAAATCAAAACATTATGGCTAATTTTTATACAGATAATGAAGATATAAAATTCCACCTCGGCCACCCGCTGATGGAAAAGATCGTTGCCCTGAAAGAGCGCAATTACACGGAAGCCCAGCAATATGACAACGCACCGCGCGACTTCGAAGATGCTTTCGACAACTATGATAAAGTATTGGAAATTGTCGGAGAAATTTGCGGGGATGTCGTAGCTGTGAATGCCGAATCGGTAGATGCCGAAGGCCCGCAGGTGGTCGACGGTCATGTAAAATATGCCGCCGGTACCCAACAAAACATCGATGTGATCAACCAAGCCGGCTTGAACGGTATTTCTCTCCCGAGAAAATACAACGGGTTGAATTTCCCGATCACCCCGTTTATCATGGCCGCCGAGATCGTTGCCCGGGCCGATGCCGGATTGCAGAACATCTGGGGATTACAGGATTGTGCCGAAACGATCAACGAATTTGCCAGTGACGAACAAAAAGCCAAATACCTGCCCCGCGTATGTGCCGGCGAGACCTGTGCGATGGACCTGACCGAACCGGATGCCGGTTCCGACTTACAGGCCGTACAGCTGAAGGCTACCTATAACGAAGCCGACGGACAATGGTATCTGAATGGGGTAAAACGTTTCATCACCAACGGGGACGGACATATTTCCTTAGTACTGGCCCGTTCGGAAGCCGGAACGAACGACGGACGCGGACTTTCCATGTTCATCTATGACCGCAACAGCAATGCCGTTACCGTACGTCGTATCGAAAATAAATTAGGGATCAAAGGTTCTCCGACCTGTGAGCTGGTATTCAAAAATGCTCCGGCCGAACTGGTAGGCGAACGTAAAATGGGATTGATCAAATACGTGATGGCACTGATGAACGCAGCCCGTCTGGGTATCGGCGCCCAATCGGTCGGTATTGCCGAAGCCGCTTATCGCGAAGGATTGAAATACGCTCAGGAAAGGAAACAGTTCGGTAAGGCCATTATCGAGTTCCCGGCTATTTACGAAATGCTTTCCAATATGGAAGCCAAGTTGCATGGTATCCGCTCTGTACTTTATGAAACAGCCCGTTTTGTAGATATGTACAAGACCTATTACCATATCTCCAAAGAAAGAGCCCTGGACAAAGACGAACGCAACGAGATGAAGGAATATCAGAAATTAGCCGACATCTATACTCCGCTACAGAAGCTTTTCGCCAGTGAATATGCCAATGAAATCACTTACGATGCCTTGCAGATCCACGGTGGCTCAGGATTTATGAAAGACTATCCTATCCAGCGTTACGTGCGGGATGCCCGAATCACCAATATTTACGAAGGTACTTCCCAGTTGCAGGTAGTAGCTGCCATCCGTGGCATCACCACCGGACAATATGCAAAACATATCCGCGAAGTATACGAGAAAATGGAGATCGCTCCGGAACACGAATACCTGCGCGAAACCCTGAAATGCATGACCGGTAAACTCGAAGCCGCAACAGCCAAAGTAGCTGAAGCCGGCAGTACCGAATATACCGACTTCCATGCCCGCCGTCTGGTGGAAATGGCCGGTTATACCATTATCGGTTACCTGTTGCTGCAGGATGCACAGAAATGCGATAAGTATGTGAAGTCTGCCGAAATTTTCATCAATTACGGTAAAGCCAAAGTAGCTGCCCACGATGAAATGATCAACAGCTTCAATCCGGACAAACTGGGAATCTATAAAAAAAATTAAAGCTAGTGATCAGATAAATTAAAAACGTCCTTTCGGGGACGTTTTTTTATTCTAAAGCATCGGGTATTTGTAGATTTCGACAAACTCCAATCCGGCATTATATACTCCAACATAAATCATACGCTGTTTTTCATCCGGGATGATAAAATCTGCAAAATTATCCAATTGGTATACCTTTTCCAATTCTCCTCGCCAGTTCATCACCACAATCTTAGCAGGATATTTCCGAAGTTCTTCTTCAATTTTATGTCCATCCCAAACCAAGTAACACCGATTCCGGGTAGCATAAGTCCGATAAAAAGTTACTGTCGTATGTTCATCCACCCGAATTTGTGTATTTATCTCTTCTTTGATCCAATCCAAAGCATAGGTCACCTTCAAATTTCCATCCAAATCATAACAGTTGATCAGATTCATATATTTAAACGGAACGATAATCGAATTGTCCTTTTCAGAAACTAGTACATGATGGCAATAAGCGTCTTTACGTCCCTTTTCATAAAAATAATAAGGAACATAATCCGTATTTTTTATCTCTCCGTTATTTCGGTTACAAAAAGAAAAAAGTCCCTCGTCCTTTTCGATAAAAGTTCCGATAAAAGCAGAATCTATCTTATTGAAGTTATACATAAAATTCAGGTTTCTATATAAATGTTCCGAATTTACGCATTTCGTTATATCCTGGTTTTCTACCAAAGCATGTAAATCTATTTTTGTCAACCGACCGACAGGGATGTCGTAAATGATCAATGAATCATAAGCAAACGAATTGGAAAGGAAAAGAGGATAATAAAACTCACAAACACCCCGGCCTTTATCCCCAAAACGAAAAACTTCCTGACCCGAAATTGCACTGAAAAGATAAAACAAAGTATCTGTACAGTTTTCTTTCAGCACTAAAAAAGAATCTACCAATACACCGGTTTCATAACACCGGGGCAGAATGGTTTCAACCTTTTCACCGGTCAGATGAATCACCGGAGGCATCTTCAATTCAGTGATCTGATTCTTTTTGCCACAAGCCATCGAAAGCAGGATAAAAAATAGAGAAAGATATTTTTTCATCATACACCTATTAAATTATGACAGAGACAAGAATAAACACTTTTACAATATTTAATTAAAATGAATAAAAATTATTATTTTCCCAATAACTAGTCTGAATACAAATCCAGATTAGTTCATAAATCAAATAATAATTATATTATTTTGCAAATAATAAAATATTCTATAATATACTATTATCTATTTCAGTTAAGACACTGTAATTATACTTTACCTAAAAATTATCTATAAAATAAAAGTATATCGTTTTCCGGGGCTGTTTGGAGAATACCATTCATTCTATAACAGCCCCGTTTGTTTATCCAAGTCCAAATCCAAATTTTTCGTTAAACTTCTGCAACCGATTTCGCTTTACAGTTAAAATCACTACTTTTAACACCGTTTTATACCGAGGTCGTTCGATTTCGGGTGATTTCAAATGAGGGTGGATATAAATTTAACATCAATTATAGCAAAACATGAACCTGATCAAAATTATCTGTACAGGGTTTCTAGCCCTTGTTTTTTCCGGGCTGTCAGCTCAGGAAAATCCGCTATGGATGCGTTATCCGGCGATTTCTCCCGACGGAAAAACCATCGCATTCTGTTACAAAGGAGACATCTTTCTGGTAAGCAGTGAAGGTGGTAGAGCTACCCAGCTGACCACCCATCCGGCTTATGACAGCCGGCCTGTTTGGTCACCGGACGGCAAAACCATCGCTTTCACTTCTGCCCGGGACGAAGGATTGAACCTATATACCGTTCCGGTAAGCGGCGGCACCCCTACCCGCCTGACCTATTATTCAGGCAGCGAAATCCCCGTATGTTTCACTCCCGACGGTAAAGAAATCCTCTATCGTTCCAATGTCATGCCCGATGCAGAATACGGCCAATTCCCCAGTGGAGGGCAGGTGTACAAGATCAGTGTCGATGGAGGACGGCCGGAACAATTTCTGACGTTCGACGCCTTCGACATCAATTTCAACAAAAAAGGCGATAAAATCATTTATCACGATTATAAAGGATATGAAGACAACTGGCGGAAACACCACAAATCTTCCGTATGCCGGGATATCTGGATTCACGACTTGAAAAGCGGGGAATTTACCAACCTAACGAACAAACAGGTGGAAGACCGCAACCCGGTATTCGCCGATAACGACGAAAACATCTATTTCCTGAGTGAACGTTTCGGGGATTTCAATGTATGCAAAATGTCCCTGAAAAATCCTTCGGACATCAAACAAATCACCAAACACAGCAAACATCCGGTCCGCTTCCTGAGCAGCTCTGAAGACGGCTTGTTGTGTTACTTTTTCAACGGAGAGATCTACACCCTGCAACCCGGAAAACAACCGAAAAAATTAGCGGTTGATATCATCGCCGACAATACCGAATCCCCTATTGCTAAAATGAATTGGAACCGGGGAGCTTCCGAGATGGCTCTGTCACCCGACGGCAAAGAATTCGCTTTCATTGTTCGCGGAGATGTATATGTAGCTAACGCCGAATACGGTACGACGAAAAGAATCACCAATACGGCCACTCAGGAACGTTCAGTCGAATTTTCACCGGACGGCCGTTCTTTGGTATATGCCGGTGAACGGAACGGTCACTGGAATATCTATGTCGCCCGGATCAAAGACAAAGACGATAAATCTTTCGCTTATGCCAAAGAAATCGAAGAAGAGCAGATCACCAAGGGTACCAATGCTTGTTTCCAACCCTCTTTCTCTCCGGATGGTAAAGAAATCGCTTACCTCGAAAACCGGACCGAAATCAAGGTAATCAATCTGAAAAGCAAAAAATCGAGAACGGTACTTCCGGCTAAATACAACTATTCCTATCAAGACGGCGACCAATGGTATCAATGGTCTCCCGACGGTCGGTGGATCCTGGCTAAATATTTCGAACACGGCGGCTGGCAGCATAACGATATCGCTCTTGTAAAAGCCGACGGCAGCGGAGAAATCCACAACCTGACCAACAGTGGATATAGCGATCAGAATCCCAAATGGATGATGAACGGAAAAGCCATCATTTGGTCGACCGACCGTCAAGGTATGCGTAGCCACGGTAGTTGGGGAGCTCAATACGACATCTATGCCTTATTCCTGGATCCGGAAGCCTGGGATGAATTCAGAATGAACAAAGAAGAACTGGCTCTTCATAAAGAAATAAAAGAGTTACAGAAAAGGAAAGAAGCCGAAGAAAAAGCCAAAGCTGAAAAGAAACAGGAAAAGAAAGGTGACAAAGCAGATAAAGCCGGAATCAGTTGGAAAGACTTAACAAATCTGGTCTTGGCGTTGACATACCATACCTTACCTGTATGATTATAAA